>CBFIJA010000004.1:0-54343 GCA_965662875.1 Candidatus Arcticimaribacter sp. | reverse complement strand
TAAGTACATTTGGACTTTCCGTATAGCTGTAAAGCTCGGTTCTGTTGCAAGTAGTATTGATCAGAAGTTCGGAAATCCCCAGTGATTTCGCTTCTTCTAAAAGCGCGTCACACTGGGTACTCCCAAGGCTAAATAGGCCTCGCGTTTCCAAGTCTGCTGTTCTGTAGCTGATGCCAACGGCAAAAAAATGCTTTCCAGATGTCGAATTTTCCATTCTTCCTTCTAAATCCACTACAAAAATAAAAGGCATGGGAATTAAAAAATAACGCTAAAAGTATTTTTTACAACGCAAAGCGTTTATTTTTGTTTAAGGAAGTCAATTTTACCCTATTATTGTGCTTTTTACGCTTACTATTAAGACTCATTCTAAATAAAAAATCATTTGAGATGGAAAAAAATAACGCTAAAAGTTTAACTGAAAAAAACCTTATTGAAGAAGGGTTTTATGTGCTGACCTATCAGAACAACGGTGTAGAAAATGCGCGGGTATCTGAGGAGATAAACAGCAGTTTTATACAGTTTCATTTTTGTTTAAAGGGCCAAGCCACGTTTTTATTCAACCAAGGGAATTATACTTTTCCGGTAGAAGAAGAAAACTCTGTCTTGTTGTACAATCCACAACGGGATCTTCCGATCGATTTACTGATTGCACCCAACAGTTGGTTGATAGGTGTGGTCATCTCCATTAAAAAATTTCACAGCCTTTTTTCAGAAGATGCCGATCACATCCATTTTTTAAGTCCCGAAAACAGCACCAAAAAATATTACGACACAATGCCTTTTTCAGCCTCTATGGCCGTGGTGCTCAGTCAAATTCTAAACGGCAAGGTACAAGACAGCATGAAAGCCCTTTATCTAAAAGGAAAGGTGTATGAACTTTTGAGCTTGTATTTCAATAAAGACGAAACAGCTGACATAGAGCAATGTCCGTTTTTAATTGATGATGAGCATGTTAGAAAAATACGAAAAGCCAAAGATTTATTGCTTGAAAACATGGCAGAACCCCCCTCTCTTCAAGCGTTATCAGAAGCCATTGGTTTAAGCTTAAGCAAGATGAAAGAAGGGTTCAAACAATTGTATGGGGATACGGCTTATGGGTATCTTTTGGATCATAAAATGGAAGAAGCCAGAAGGATGTTGGAATCCCAGCAATTCAATGTAAATGAGGTAGGCTTGAAAGTAGGATACTCGACCTCCAGTCATTTTATTGCAGCGTTTAAAAAGAAATACGGGACAACCCCAAAAAAATATCTGCTATCCTTATCTTCGTAAAAAGTTGTGTGACGCTTTTGCTGGCGTTTACCGTGAAAAAGAAGCGAAAATGAAAGGAGTACTCTTGGTTAATTTGGGCTCACCCGATAGCCCTAACCCCCCAGATGTAAAAAAATATTTGGATGAATTCTTAATGGATGAGCGCGTCATAGACCTGCCCAAACCTTTAAGGACTTTCCTGGTGAAAGGGATTATTTTAAACACTCGACCCAAAAAGTCTGCGAAGGCCTATAAAAAAATATGGTGGGAAGAAGGATCTCCCTTGATTGTTTTGTCTGAAAAACTTCAACAAAAAATAAGCAAACAGGTAAGCGTTCCTGTAAGTTTGGCCATGCGCTATGGGAAACCTTCCATTCATACAGGACTTCAAGAATTGAACGATAAAGGCGTGACCGAGGTTCTTTTGGTTCCCTTATATCCGCAATATGCCATGGCCACCACAGAAACTATTTTGGTCCTGGCAGAATCTTTACGGAAAAAGCATTTCCCCAGCATGCAGTTTACGGCATTGCCTCCTTTCTACAATCATCCCGATTATATTCGTGTTTTATCCCAGTCAATACAAGAGGGCTTGCAAGGAAAAGAATGGGAGCATTTATTGTTTTCCTACCATGGTGTTCCCAAACGTCACATTCGAAAATCGGACGTCACAGCTTCCCATTGTAAAATGGACGGAAAATGTTGCCAATCAGAACCTTCTCCAGCGCATACCTATTGTTACAGTCATCAATGTTATGAAACAACCCGTCTGGTAGCAGAATATTTAGAGCTGAAAGAAGGATCATATTCTACTTCTTTTCAATCTAGATTGGGATTAGACCCTTGGTTGCAGCCTTATACAGACAAAACCATTGATAATTTTGCCAAAACAGGAACCAAACGCATGGCAGTAGTTACCCCTGCATTTGTCTCAGATTGTTTGGAAACCTTAGAAGAAATAGGCATGGAAGCCGCTGAGGACTTTGAAGACAATGGTGGAGAACATTTGGAAGTGATTCCTTGCATAAACGATCGTCCTGAATGGGTTAAAGTAATGAGTCGTTGGATAGACGAATGGGCTCTTTCAACGCAGCAACAAAATGGCTAAAGGATTGCAAATGGGGACAGACCCCATTGGAAAATTACTGATAAAGCAAGCAGTTCCGGCATCCATTGGAATTTTGGTGATGTCCCTCAATATTTTAATCGATACTATATTTGTAGGACAATGGATAGGCTCCAATGCCATTGCCGCCATTAATGTCGTTTTACCCGTCTCTTTTTTTATTGCAGCCTTGGGGATGTCCATTGGTATGGGAGGGGGGTCTATAATTTCTAGGGCCTTAGGAAGTCAAGAAAACGAAAAAGCCAATCGTGTTTTTGGCAATCAAATCACCTTGACCTTTCTCTTTACGTTTACTTTTATGGCGCTGGGTTTAATCTTTTTAGAAGAGATGATCCCTTTATTTGGTGGGAAAGGAGAACTGTATCCCCTCGCAAAAATTTATTATATCATTGTGGTGATTGGTGTTCCTGTTCTTGGTTTTTGTATGATGGGAAACAATACGATTCGTGCTGAAGGCAAACCAAAATCTGCCATGTATGCCATGTTGCTTCCCTCCTTATCCAATCTTTTATTGGATTACCTTTTCATCTATGAAATGGGGTGGGGCATGGAAGGTGCTGCTTGGGCAACCACCTTGTCGTATTGTATTTGTGGGCTTTACATTTTCTATTTTTTTGTTTCTGGAAAATCGGATCTTCAACTGCGTTTTTCACATTTAAAGTTAAAATTAAGCATCGTCAAAGAGATGGGTAGCTTGGGCTTTGTAACGCTTTCGCGTCAAGCGGTGGTTAGTTTTACAGTGCTTTTGGTCAATAATATTTTGTTTTCATTGGCCGGTCCGTCAATGGTTGCTGTATATGCCATCATCAGTAGAATGCTGATGTTTGCTTTGTTCCCCATTTTAGGAATAACACAGGGCTTTGTTCCCATTGCTGGGTACAACTACGGTGCGGATAAAAAAGATAGAGTGGTGCTCGTCATCAAAAAAGCCTTAACCTATGCCACGGCATTAGCCAGTTTTGTATTCTTGATGATTTACTTTTTTTCCGATGCCATTGCAGCGGCTTTTACCCAAGAGCAATCGGTCATTGATGCAACGGGCGCTGTTTTAAAATGGGTGTTTTTAAGCACACCTATTGTAGGCATTCAATTGATTGGATCTGCATATTTTCAGGCGATTGGAAAAGCGGTTCCCGCATTGCTATTAACCCTTACGCGGCAAGGCTTTTTCTTTATCCCGTTGGTCTTGATTTTACCTCAATATTTCGGTGTTTTTGGGGTTTGGATCGCTTTTCCTGTCGCAGAAGGAATCGCTACTTTGGTCACCGCTTTTTTCCTTTTTCGAGAAGTAAAAAAGTATATCTCAACCCCAAAGGGATAATTTCCCTGACTTTATTCGTACTTTAGAAACATCAATACCCCTTGAGTGTGGAGAATTATTACAACTACATAAAATCCTTGCATTTGATCTTTGTGATCACTTGGTTTGCAGGCTTGTTTTATATTCCCCGCCTATTTATTTATTACATAGAGGCGCAGGATAAAACAGCACAAGAGAAAGAAATTTTGAGTAAACAACTTCAGTTGATGGCCAAAAGATTATGGTACATCATTACGTGGCCCTCAGCAGTATTGGCAACACTGTTTGCATTGTTGCTTTTGTATCTTATGCCAGCTTGGTTATTGCAGCAATGGATGATTATAAAACTAGTTTTTGTTGGACTACTGTTTGTTTACCATATAAAAACACATCAGATGTTTCTGGCCATGCAAAGCAACACTCTTGCGAAGACCTCTTTTTTTATGCGACTTTGGAATGAAGGAGCAACCCTTATTCTTTTTGCTGTAGTATTTCTGGTGATTCTCAAAAGCAGCTTTCATTGGATATTTGGCCTTTTGGGGCTTTTAGGGCTTGGATTGCTTTTGATGTTGGGAATTCGTTTGTATAAAAAGTACCGAAAAGAGTAATGCATGAAAACCAAGATATCCTTACGCTTACGGATTTTCTTTTTTATGTTGTTGCTTGCGGTGACTACATCGGTTCTAATATTGGCTGCTACATACATTCAGTACTACAGTCAAGGGGATGAATACAATGAAAGAAGATTGATTCGTAAGGAAACTCAAGTAAAAAACCATCTCAATTACATTTTTAACCGGGACAGCTTGTTCCACAAAATAGAAGCGCAAAAAGAAAATTATTACGATGATTTTGCTTCGATTTCTCAGATTCATAAGGTTGAATTTTCATTGTATTCCCTGTCGGGAGACCCTATATTTTTTTCGTATGTTCTTCCGTCTGAAATAGAAAACGGCGATGCTTTGGAAGAAGAAAAAGTGCAAGAACTTTTTCGTAAAACAAACAAAAGGATGGCCTTACAGAATGAAAATGAAAAGGGTAAATTCCAATCTTCTTTAAGTGTTCTAATGGATGATGCAGGAGCGCCGCACTTGCTGTTGTACTTTCCCTATTTTGAAGACATGGCATTCAACACTTCAGAGTTGAACACCTTCTTATTCCGACTGTATCAAATTTATGGCATCATGCTAGTAGTGGCCATTTTATTTGCTTTTTTCCTTGCCCGCTACATGACACGCCCTTTAGAGACCATACGCGCAAGAATGGATCAAACGGGAATATTGAAAGGGAATGAGAAAATTAAAATCGTCAACGCAAGTAAAGAGGTAGACAGTCTGGTGAATTCATACAACAGCATGGTGGACGCTTTGGAGGAAAGCGTTGCTAAATTGGCAAAATCTGAAAGAGAACAAGCCTGGCAAGAAATGGCTAAACAAGTGGCACACGAAATCAAAAACCCACTAACGCCGATGCGGTTAACGGTACAAAGTTTTCAACAGCGTTTTGATCCTCAAGACAAGAAAGCACAAAATCGATTGAATGATTTTTCTAAAATATTAATTGAGCAAATTGATACGATGAGTAAGGTAGCCACAGCTTTTTCTGATTTTGCCACTTTGCCTCAACCCAAAATGGAATCACTTGATTTGGTGGAAATCACCCGACGGTCTACTGAAATATTTGATCCCGAAATCGTGGTGTTTCAATCGGACTTAAAAGAGCTTTTCTGGCCCATAGACCGGACACAATGGATTCGTATGATGACCAATTTAATTCAAAATGCCATTCAAGCCATTCCAGAGGAGCGATCTCCAGCAGTGCAAGTGCACCTAAAAATGGCGCAGGCAGATGTTGAGGTTTTGATCGTTGATAATGGTAGCGGGATTGAAAATCAAAATTTAGATAAGATTTTTGAACCCAAGTTTACAACAAAGACAGGGGGCATGGGTCTTGGCTTGGGAATTGTAAAAAACATCATACAATCTTTAGGGGGAACATTAACCTACACTTCTGAAGTTAATAAGGGAACAACGTTTAAAATAAAATTAGAGAAGAATGGATTATAATCATTTGTTGTTAGAGATTCAAGATGAGGTGGCATGGGTAAGCTTGCATCGCCCCGAAAAATTAAATGCACTTAATCGAGATTTGCTTTCAGCGCTTCACGAATTGTTTACAGCACTCCGGTCGGAAGAGAAAGTCCGCGTAATTGTTCTTACGGGAAGTGGAGAAAAAGCCTTTGTTGCTGGAGCCGATATCTCTGAATTTGCTTCCTTTTCTTCTCAGGAAGGACAAGCTTTGGCCCAAAAAGGACAAGAGGAGGTTTTTGATGTGATTGCAAATATGAACAAACCTGTAATAGCAGCGATCAATGGCTACGCACTTGGCGGTGGACTTGAATTGGCCTTGGCCTGTCACATAAGAATTACCACGACAACAGCCCGCTTAGGACTACCGGAAGCCTCTCTAGGATTGATTCCTGGATATGGTGGGACCCAGCGTTTGGCTCAAATCATTGGCAGAGGTCGCGCTACTGAAATGATTTTAAGTTGTAGAATGCTCGGCGCAGAAGAGGCTTTAGGATTTGGATTGGTCAGTCAAGTAGTCCCCGCTGACACCCTGATGGCCACTGCTGCAGAATGGGCGGAACGCCTGTTGAAAAACGCACCCCATGCACAAGAACAAGCCATTAAAGCAATAGCAGCAAACTACAGTACTCCAGAAATTGGATTCAGTACTGAACAAAAATTATTTGGCGAATGCTTTGATACTTCTGATTTTAAAGAGGGTACCACGGCTTTTTTAGAAAAAAGAACCGCCGATTTTAGTCGGTAACTAGGTTTTCTACCACGGCTTTTTCAACGGCATCGATAAGGACGGGGATAGCTTGCCCAGAAGTTTCAATGGGCGACAAAACCTTTACAAAAATAGTTACGCCAATAGGGAAGGGAAAATAGTTCCATTGGGCCAATTTCCAAGAATGAGAAATACTTACAGGGACTAACTTTGCCTCAGGCAACTCTGTCAAAAGTGTCTTTAGGCCGCCGGGTTGAAACGGTTTTGGATTTCCATCTCTTGAGCGCGTTCCTTCAGGAAAAATTACAACGGACCAGTTGTTTTTTCTCACCCGTTGACAGAACGATTTTATTTCTTGTACGGCACTGATCCGGTCTTTCCGGTCAATCAACGCTCCCCCTCCATAACGTAGGTTATAGGAAATGCTGGGGATCCCTTTTCCCAATTCTTTTTTACTTATAAATTTTGCATGATGCTTTCGCAGATGCCAAATTAAAGGGGGAATATCATAAGTGCTCTGGTGGTTGCTGGCAAAGATGTAGGACGTACCTTTTTGAAGTTTTTCTGTTTGGGAAAATACAACGCGAGTGCCTATAATTCGTAAACAACCTAAAAGGAATAGATTGAGAAGCTCAACACTTTTTTTATGTGCACTGTAACCCGACAGGCGATAACACAGCACTTGAACGGGATGAAAAACAAGGAGCAGCAAAAAAAAGAAAAAGTAATAAACTACAGCTATGGGGTAGGCCAATACCTTCATTACTTCAGAATAAAGCTAAAAAAAACCTAGCAGTGTTCTTGATACGCTTGCATTAGATTGTCTGCAATCATGTCGGCAGGTCTTCCTTCAATGTGATGACGCTCTAGCATATGCACCAACTCACCGTCTTTGAACAAAGCCATAGAAGGGGATGAAGGAGGAAATGGAACCATAAGGGCTCTGGCAGCATCGGTAGCTTCTCTGTCTACTCCGGCGAACACTGTAACTAGCTTTTCAGGTGTTTTTTCATTGGCTAAGGACATGCGCACCCCCGGTCTAGCGTTTGCGGCAGCACAACCGCAAACAGAATTTACCACCACCAAGGTAGTGCCCTCCGATTGAATTACGCTTTCTACACGCTCTACTTCACTAATCTGCTCAAACCCAACTGCGGTCAATTCATCGCGCATGGGTTGTACTAATTCTGCTGGATACATAATTCTTTTTTTTATAAAACAAAGATAAACAGTTTTTCTATTTTGCCTTTATGAGTTGGTGTTTTTAGCTAGAAAACTATCTTTGTTTAACAAAAAATTTGCAATGATAAAGTGGGTCGCAGCCGGATTAGGGTTTTTGTATTTTCGTTTTGGAGGTGCCATTCTAGGGTACTTTATTGGCAGTATGCTAGAACAAATGATGGGTTGGCAAAAGACACAGTCTTTTTCTCAACGCGCATCGTATTCTCGATTATCGCAAGATGAAGTAGAATTGAATTTACTCGCTCTTGCCGCCATAGTGATAAAAGCCGATGGAAGAGCAGATGCAAAAGAATTGAGTTTTGTTCGTCGGTACTTTATTGCTCAATACGGAATTGACAGAGCCGAGAGCATCTTTGCAAAATTTAACGCTGAAGTTAAAGGCAAACGCCAAAACTTACAGGCTTTATGTCAGTTTTTCGTTCGCGGAGCTCGAGTAGAGGTAAGGGTTCAAATTGTGCATTTCTTGTTTGGGATTGCTCAAGCAGATGGATCCATTTCGGACAGCGAACTGACAAAATTATCCCAAATTGCAGCGGCTTTACAACTCAATTCTCATGCCTACGAGAGCATCAAGGCTATGTTTGTAAAGTCCACCGATCAGGCCTATACCATTCTAGAAATAGCGCCAACTGCAACCGATGCAGAAGTAAAAAAAGCCTACCGGAATCTCGCAAAAAAATACCATCCCGACAAAATCATAACCGACGATCCTGCCCTAAAAAAAGGAGCTGAAGAAAAGTTTCAACAAGTACAGACGGCGTATGAAACCATTCAAAAACAACGTGGAATATAATGGATACGCTACTGTTTTACTTTACCCTAGGCTGCACACATGTATTGGATGTTGAAGGCTTAGATCATTTTTATTTTATTGTAGCGTTAAGTTTGCCTTTCGCTTTTTCAGATTGGAAGAAACTTTTGTTTTGGGTCACACTCTTTACGTTAGGCCATAGTTTTTCTCTTTTGGGAAATTATTATATGGGACTTCGTTTTTCGGGCTATTGGATAGAATTGCTTATTCCCATTACCATAGGACTCAGTTGTGTTCCTTTGGCTCTTGGGAAGTTACCCAACGCCTCCACTTTTTCTGCACTACTCACTTTTGTGTATGGTTGTATACACGGCTTGGGTTTTGGACGCTATTTTTCAATGATGGTGGAGCCAGAAAATGCTACTGTAGGATTGTTTTCTTTTGCTTTAGGAGTAGAGACTGCTCAGCTTTTGATTGTAAGCCTAGTCTTGCTTTTTAACTTTATCTTATCAAAAATTTCCCCTAAAGGTTTACTGATTTGGAGAAGGGGGATAGGCCTTTTAATATTTATGATGGCTTGTTATATGATCCTTGAGAGAATCTAAGTATCTTTTGCTCCTTTTATATAATTTATGAAAAACATTGAATCCACTTTTCAGTTGCCTTGTGGGGCAATATTGCAAAATAGAATTGCAAAATCTGCGATGAGTGAAAACATCGGGACATTAAAAAATGCTCCTACAAAAACCTTGATCAATGCGTATAAAGTTTGGGCCGAAGGAAATCCAGGACTACTGATAACCGGAAATATAATGATTGATGCGCGTGCGTTGGGCGAACCTAGAAATGTAGTGGTAGAAGACTATACCCATTTCAAGGCTTTGCAACAGTGGGCGGATACTGTCAGAGGAACCGGAGTGCATATTTGGCCCCAATTGAATCATCCGGGACGTCAAGCTTTTGCCTCCATCAACAAAGAAGTTGTAGCTCCTTCTGCCGTCCCTTTAAAGATGGGCGGGGCTTCAAAAATGTTTAAGCTGGCTACCCCCATGACGGAAGACCAAATCTGGGACTGCATCAAGCGCTTTGGAACTTCGGCAAGAATTTTAAAAGAAGCTGGTTTTACAGGCTGTCAAATTCATGGAGCACATGGGTACTTGGTCAGTCAGTTTCTCTCCCCCATCAGCAACACAAGAACAGATCAATGGGGTGGAAATCTTTTAAATCGCACACGATTTGTCATTGAAGTCTACCGCGAAATTCGAAAGCAAGTCGGTCCCGATTATCCGGTGGGGATAAAAATTAATTCTGCTGATTTTCAACGCGGAGGGTTCAGCGAAGAAGAGTCCATAGAGGTAGTACAGTTGCTTTCTAAAGAAGGCATTGATCTCATTGAAATTTCTGGGGGGACTTATGAAAAACCCGCTATGGTAAAAGGCAACCGTTACAAGAAAAGTACGCTGGAGCGGGAAGCTTATTTTTTAGATTACATAGAAAAGGCGCGAAAAGTAACCGATAAGCCCCTGTTGCTTACAGGAGGGTTTCGGACCGTTACCGGAATGGAAGCCGCCTTGAAAAGCGGAAAATTGGATGTGATAGGTTTGGCGCGCCCTTTTTGCTTGCATCCACATTTGACACAAGATATTTTTGACGGAAAAACAGAACGTTTTGAAGCCCCAGTTCCAAAAATAGGAATCCCACTTCTCGACAAAATGGGTGGGATAGAACTTCCCTGGTATGAGTTGCAAATCCATCGTTTGGGGAGAGGGAAAAAGCCGCGTCCTTCTATGGGAGGCATATGGGCATTTTTATTTACCTTGAAGGGGATGTTTTTAAAATCATGGATGAAAAATTAAGCGAAAAAAGAAAAGATCAAAAGGAAAATGAGTAAACAAACGCTATACGATAAAGCTTATTTGAAAATGGCCCATACTTGGGGGCAATTGTCCTACTGTGAACGAAAAAAAGTGGGGGCACTGATTGTAAAAGATCGCATGATCATCTCTGACGGATACAACGGGACACCTTCTGGCTTTGAAAATGTTTGTGAAGACGAAGCGCATTATACCAAATGGTATGTATTGCATGCAGAGGCAAATGCGATCCTGAAAGTTGCAGCCTCTACCCAGTCGTGCAAAGGCGCAACGCTTTACATTACATTGTCACCCTGCAAAGAGTGCTCAAAACTCATTCATCAATCGGGAATTAAAAGAGTAGTATATGCCAAAGCATACAAAGACCTTTCTGGCGTAGAATTTTTAAAAAAAGCAGGGGTAGTGGTAGAACATTTCGCCATCGAAAATACAGTTGACCCTGCATGAAATCCTCTACATTTTATTTGTGGATTATCGTATTGCTCTCAGTGGCCTTAGGCTTTTTACTGGGCAGCAATCCTGTGCTGATCAATCAATACAGTCCTATACCTATTAAAGGGGGGCAACGTTTACACCAATTGATGCGGTACATAGACCGCAATTATGTAGACCAAATCGACACGGACAGTTTGGTTAATCTGGTCATACAAGATGTCATTGACCGACTGGATCCGCACTCTGCCTACATCCCCGAAGAAGAACTTCGTTTTGTGAATGAAAACATGCAGGGAGAATTTGTTGGGATAGGCGTTAGTTTTTTTATGATGGACGACAGCCTAAAAGTAGTTCGCGTATTGGAAAATGGTCCCAGTGAAAAAGCTGGACTCTTGGCTGGAGACCGAATACTATCGGCTAATAACGACACCCTATATGGAAAAAATTTAAGCAGCGCAGATATAGTTGAAAAGTTAAGAGGAAAGCCAAAAACCAAAGTGGCCCTAGAACTCTATCGTCCCAAGACAAAAGAAACTTTTCCATTGGAATTGGAACGCGCTGGCGTCCCGATCGTTTCGGTTCATCATTATGCATTAACCCCAAACATAGGCTACATTAAAATCAATCGTTTTGCCCAAACCACTGCAATAGAATTTGAAGCTGCTTTAAAGGATCTTAAAAACAAAGGGGCGCAACAGTTGATTTTAGATCTTCGGGACAATCCTGGGGGCTATATGTTTGCTGCAGAACAAATTGCAGATCATTTTCTCCCTGAAGGGCAGTCGATCGTAAAGGTGCGAAGCAACCAGGGGAAAGAAGAAATAACCGTAGCTCAGGCAGGAGGGATGTTTGAAGAAGGACAAGTCTACGTTTTGATCAATGGACAATCTGCCTCTGCCAGTGAGGTTGTTGCAGGAGCATTGCAAGACAACGATCGCGCATGGCTTTTGGGTCAACGCAGTTTTGGAAAAGGGCTGGTGCAACAGCAAATGCCACTGGGTACCAATGCTGCAATTCGTTTGACTACGGCACGGTATTATACCCCTACAGGCAGGTCCATTCAGCGCCCTTATAAAAAAGGAGAAGACAAAGCTTACTATCAAGAGGCACAAGAAAGATACGATTCTGGGGAGTTGGCCGACAAAAGTAAAGTTCCGTTAAATGACTCTTTGGCCTTTACCACGCCTGGAGGCAGAACGGTTTATGGCGGGGGAGGAATTGTCCCGGACATTTACTTGGAAAACAACAACACCCTAGACGATGAATGGAACAATTATATTCTCAGTTCCAACCTGATGAATCACTTTGTTTTTACTGTTTTGGATGAAAAAAGGGGAGCATTAGAAAACATTACGCGAGAAGATTTGATCTCGCAACCCTTGCCCATAAAGCTCAACTGGATGAAGAAATTAAAATCCTATTTAAGGGCGCAATCTGTGCCCGTTCAAGTGCAAGATACAACACAAATCTACACTGTGATTCGTTCGTATTTAGGCCTGCAACTGTTCGATGAAGCAACCCGTTTTGAGATTCTACATCAAAACGATGCCTACGTCCAAAGGGCCTTGGAAGAACTGAAAAACCGTCCTAAAGACTAGTCTTTAATTTTAGATTTAATCTTTAAGGAAAGACTCAAAATAATCAGCAAAAGAAGCGCACTAGCCGAAGCAAATACCCCAATAATGGCTACAAGGCTGTCCCCTTCCGTTGGGCTGCTCCAGTCAATAAGGGTGAGATTAAAAAGCATCATGCCCAAGGCAAGAATCATTAAAATGCGTAAAAATATCTTCATGTCATTTTAGTTTAAAGGTACGTCTTATTCTCGGTAATTTATATGATGTAGGGGGCGTTGGTGGCAAATAATTTTACCGCAATTGCCAATAAAATTATTCCGAATACTTTCCGAATGATGTTGATGCCTGTTCTGCCTAAGAAACGTTCAATTCGTTTGGATGATTTTAAAATCACATACACGATCAGGATATTGACGAGAATGGCAATGATTATATTAATCACTTGATATTCAGCACGTAATGAGAGTAAAGAAGTCATTGTTCCTGCTCCGGCAATCATCGGAAATGCCAGCGGAACAATAGAGGCTGTCTCGGGCTCGTCGTCTTTATACAGGCTAATTCCCAAGATCATTTCTATGGCCAAAAAGAAAATAATAAAGGATCCTGCAACGGCAAAAGAATTGATGTCAATGCCAATGAGTTTTAGGATTTCTTCTCCCACAAAGAGAAAAGCAATCATTATAATGGCGGAGACCAACGAAGCCTTTTCCGATTGTATGTGCCCCACTTTTTCTCTAAGGCTGATAATAAGTGGGATATTACCCACAATGTCAATTACAGCAAAAAGAATCATCCCAGCTGTAAATATTTCTCTAAGATCAAATGCAAGCATGACGTAATTTTTGTTCAAAAGTACTCTTTTTTAGTTGACTTTTTGATGCCTCTAAGGGGGCTTTACTGAAGTGATTTTCTTACTTTTAGGCCTATGATGCAACTGGATAAAACATTGGTTTCTGAAGACCTCTTGGAGAAGGATTTCGTGTGCAACATCAGTCAATGTAAGGGAGAGTGTTGTGTGGCTGGCGAAGCAGGAGCTCCTTTGGAAAAAGAAGAACTGGCGCTGCTGGATAAACACCACGATGCCCTGCTTCCTTTTTTAAATGAAAAAGGCAAAGCTGCCCTAGCCGCCCAAGGCAATTACGTCAAAGGATGGGACGGCGAATGGGAAACCCCCTTGGTGGACGGAAGAGAATGTGCCTATACTGTTTTTACCAAAGACGGCATTGCAAGTTGTGGAATTGAAAACGCCTTCAGAGCTGGAAAAATAGATTGGCAAAAACCCATTTCTTGTCATCTCTACCCTATCCGGGTGCAAAATTATTCTGAATTTACGGCAGTCAACTACCATCACTGGCAAATTTGCGAAACTGCCTGTCAATTGGGTGCCGAACTGAAGGTGCCAGTGTATCAATTTGCAAAAGCAGCGCTTATCCGAAAATTTGGGAAAGCATGGTACAACACCTTAGAGGAAATTGCTCAAGCTCGCGCTGACAAATGACTCTAGTGTTTATGGGGATTACCGCTAAAAATAATTTTTAAAATGTTGATATTCAATTTAATAAAAATTTAATTTTTTCAAGCCTATCCTCTCATTTTAGGGTTTTTTGTTAAAAACTCCAATCCATTGTGAATAAGTATACCTTTCTATTTTGACGACAATTTTCAATCTTTGTTAGAACAAAAACAGAACAGAAACTTCTAAATGACGAAATTATGGCAGCAGTAGAACCTATCCTTGATGAAAATAAAGATCGATTTGTAATTTTTCCAATACAACACCATGACATTTGGGAATGGTACAAAAAAATGGAAGCAAGCTTCTGGACGGCAGAAGAAATCGATTTGCATCAAGATTTAACAGACTGGGAAACGAAGCTGTCCGATGACGAAAAATACTTCATCAAACACATCTTGGCATTCTTTGCAGCCTCGGATGGTATTGTCAATGAAAATTTAGCTGAAAACTTCGTAAATGAAGTACAATATTCAGAAGCAAAATTCTTTTACGGCTTTCAAATCATGATGGAGAACATCCATTCTGAAACCTACTCTTTACTCATTGATACTTATGTAAAAGATGAGGCCGAGAAAAATCAACTTTTCAAGGCGATTGAAGTGTTTCCAGCCATCAAAAGAAAAGCAGAGTGGGCCCTTAAATGGATCGATTCTGACTCTTTCGCTGAGCGTCTGATTGCCTTTGCTGCTGTAGAAGGAATCTTCTTTTCGGGAGCTTTCTGCTCTATTTATTGGTTGAAGAAACGTGGATTAATGCCCGGTTTAACCTTTTCGAATGAGTTGATCTCAAGAGACGAAGGGGTGCACTGTGACTTTGCCGTTCACTTGCATAACAACCACTTGGTGAACAAAGTTCCCAAAGAGCGCATCGAAGAAATTATATTAGACGCGTTGAACATTGAAAGAGAATTTGTTACGGAATCCCTTCCGGTTAGTCTTATTGGAATGAACGCCAAATTGATGACCCAGTACCTAGAGTTTGTTACGGACCGTTTGTTGGTAGAGCTCAACTGTGAAAAACAATTCAACGTCAGCAATCCATTTGATTTCATGGACATGATTTCGCTACAAGGGAAAACTAATTTCTTTGAAAAACGTGTTTCTGAATACCAGAAAGCGGGAGTCTTAAACAAAGAGGATCAAGAAACAAAAATCAGCTTCGATGCTGATTTCTAGAAGCTCCTTCTAGCGAATATAAAATAGCGGTGTTGTTCAAGCAGAATGAACGCCTTTGTAAATAATAGTTAAAACCATAAGTGCATGTTTGTAGTCAAAAGAGACGGGAAGCAAGAACCCGTAATGTTCGATAAAATTACCGCAAGGGTAAAAAAGTTATGTTATGATTTGAATCCATTAGTGGATCCTGTTCGTGTTGCCATGCGGGTGATTGAAGGTTTATATGACGGAGTGACTACCTCTGCGCTGGACAACCTCGCCTCTGAGATTGCGGCGACAATGACAACCACGCACCCAGACTACGCAAAATTGGCCGCGCGTATTTCTGTGTCGAACTTGCACAAAAACACAAAGAAGTCTTTCTCTGATACCATGACGGACTTGTATACGTATGTAAACCCAAGAACCGGTAAAGATGCACCTTTACTGTCCGATGAGGTGTACGAAGTGATTCAAAAGAACAAAGAGGTGCTGGACTCCAGCATCATCTACAACCGCGATTTTGGGTATGACTTTTTTGGGTTCAAAACCTTAGAGCGTTCGTACCTTTTAAAGCTAAAAGGAGAAATTGTAGAACGTCCACAGCATATGCTGATGCGTGTTTCTGTTGGAATACACATGGACGATATCGACTCGGTTTTAGAGACTTATGAGTTGATGTCCAAGCGCTACTTTACGCATGCTACGCCTACCTTATTCAATTCAGGAACGCCCAAGCCACAAATGTCTTCGTGTTTCTTGCTTGCCATGAAAGACGACAGCATTGACGGAATTTATGACACCCTTAAGCAAACCGCCAAGATTTCTCAATCGGCTGGCGGGATAGGCTTGTCTATTCATAATGTTCGGGCGACCGGTTCTTATATTGCAGGAACCAACGGTACGTCCAACGGCATTGTTCCTATGCTGCGCGTTTACAATGACACCGCCCGTTACGTAGACCAAGGTGGAGGAAAACGCAAAGGCTCTTTTGCCATCTATGTTGAACCCTGGCACGCGGACATTTACGACTTCTTGGATTTGAAAAAGAATCACGGGAAAGAAGAAATGCGTGCGCGTGATTTATTCTATGCCATGTGGGTTCCGGATTTGTTTATGAAGCGGGTAGAGCAAGATGCAGAGTGGACCCTGATGTGTCCAAACGAATGTCCTGATCTTTACAACAACCACAGTGAGGCGTTTGAAGACTTGTATCTCAAATACGAGAGCGAGGGCAAAGGCCGTAAGACAGTTCGTGCGCGTGAATTATGGGAAAAAATATTAGAGTCGCAAATTGAAACAGGTACACCTTATATGTTGTACAAAGATGCGGCGAATCGTAAGTCGAATCAAAAGAACTTAGGAACCATCCGTTCTTCTAATTTGTGTACGGAAATCATGGAGTATACTTCTCCAGACGAAGTTGCGGTTTGCAACCTTGCTTCCATCGCGTTACCCATGTTTGTAAAAGACGGGGCTTTTGATCATGAAGAGCTTTTCCGTGTCACAAAACGCGTGACCAAAAACCTAAACCGCGTCATTGACCGCAACTACTATCCCGTAAAAGAAGCGGAAAACTCTAATATGCGTCACCGTCCCGTAGGATTGGGCGTTCAGGGCTTAGCAGATGCCTTTATACAACTGCGCTTGCCTTTTACTTCGCAAGAAGCAAAAGACCTCAACCAAGAAATTTTTGAAACCCTCTACTTTGCTGCGGTTACTGCATCTATGGAAGAAGCAGAAAAAGACGGCCCGTACTCTACCTATAAAGGTTCACCAATGTCTAAAGGAGAATTCCAACACAATATGTGGGGCATCAAAGACGAAGAACTCAGTGGACGATGGGATTGGGCAGGTCTACGCAAACAAGTAAAGAAACACGGGGTACGTAACTCTCTACTTGTGGCGCCTATGCCAACGGCCTCTACGTCACAAATTTTAGGAAACAACGAATGCTTTGAACCTTATACGTCAAACATCTATACCCGTCGTGTACTCTCCGGGGAGTTTATTGTTGTGAACAAACACCTCTTAGAAGACCTTGTGGACCTAGGACTCTGGACCGAAGACATGAAGCAAGAGTTGATGCGTGCAAACGGGTCCATACAACACATAGAAGGCATTCCCGCAGACATCAAAGAATTGTACAAGACCGTTTGGGAGATGAGTATGAAAGATATTATTGACATGGCCCGTCACCGCGGCTACTTCATCGATCAATCGCAATCGTTAAACCTCTTTATGGAAGGGGCTACGATGGCCAAATTAACATCTATGCATTTCTATGCGTGGAAATCTGGCTTAAAAACGGGAATGTATTATCTGAGAACGAAATCTGCAGTAGATGCGATTAAGTTTACCTTGAGCAATAAAGAGAAAGCACAAGTTCCAGAAACGCCTGCTGCAGTAGCTGCACAAGCACCCCTAAAGGGAGATACAGCTGCAAAACCAGCCGCTGTTCCTGTTGAGCCTTTAACTCCAGAAGAGCTAAAAACCATGTTACAGCAGTCGCGTGAAAGCGAAGACGACGATTGCTTGATGTGCGGATCTTAAGTCATTCTGCTTAAAATTTATAAAGCCTTGATTATCAAGGCTTTTTTATTGCATAATACTCTAATGTTAAGAGAATGTTACCAAAACATCTCTTATTTGTAAAAAAAATGTTAACTTTGTGTTATAAAAATTAAAACAGAGCGTTATGAAATTACAACTATTTACCCTTATAGCCTTACTGAGTTTTGTTGCCTATCCCCAAAATAGTCCTTCACAAACCACCACTAAGAAGGTAGTGAAAGAAGGAAAATTAGAAAAAGTAACGACTTACCACGCCAACGGAGCCGTATCTCAAGAGGGCTTTCTCAAGAAAAATAAACTTCACGGTAAGTGGATCAGCTACAACAAAAACGGCGAGAAAACAGCCATTGCAAACTACCACAAAGGCAAAAAAGAAGGCATTTGGTTGCACTGGACAAACGATGGTTTAATCGAAGTAGAATACAAAGCCAATAAGGTAATTCGTAAAGCAGAATGGTCTTCCGCTACCAAATTGGCCGATTCAAACTAGTTTATTTTAGTTCCTTTAAATGCTTAATATTGGTGTAGAAGGTATCAATCAAATTGATTTTGTGCTCCATCATGTCTTTCGATTTCAATAAAATATTGAAGTAAAGTGTTGTGTTTTTTGGACTGGTTTCCGTGGAACGTGTTCTTAAAATTTGACTGTCTATTTTTTCTTTAAAGCTTGTAGCGATTACATCTTTTTTGGTCAATACAGCGTCTAATTTAGACAATGAGTTGTCTTCGAAAGCGTTAATGGATCCTTGGAGAATAAAATCGATGTGCTCAGAAATATCCTTTAAATCACGAATTTGACTCAATTTTAATTTGCTGTGGTTGTTGTTGACATGCTCATAACTTATTTTCGTTAAATAACTGATGTCTTCTCCAATGTCTTGGATATACCTTAAACTGTCAATGTAGAACGTTGAAGCCTCTAAACTAGAGTCTTCTAAATTTTTGATAAAGAAGAAAAGATTATTGCGCAAATCCATTATCGATTCAGAAAGTGTTTTTGCTGTTTTTTTGGCTTTTTCCAATTCTTTAATACTGTTCAACGAAAGCCCTTCAATAAGAAGGCCATAGGCTTTGTTTACCCGAATCGCGACTTCTGTAATGTTTTCATCTGCTTCTTTGATCACACCTTCAAAAGATCTACTGTCTGATTTTAAACGTTGCTCTTCTTGTTTTTGTGTTTCGCGTTCTTTTCTGTGGTTCACAAAGTTCTTCCCGACAATGAGCAGCACGACAAAAAAGATGGATACAATGGCATAGCTTCCGCCGATATGGAACAGGTACAAAATGATTCCGGACACAGTAAACGCGCTTAGGGCAGTAAAAAACCAACCTCCAATAACATTTAAAACGCCAGCCACGCGATAAACGGCACTGTCTCTGCCCCAGGCTTTATCGGACAATGAGGTTCCCATAGCGACCATAAAAGTCACATAGGTGGTAGACAAAGGCAATTTAAAAGACGTGGCAGCAGAAATGAGTACTGCGGCTACAACAAGGTTAATACTGGCCCTGAGCATGTCAAAAGAAGGGGCGTCATCCGTCCAGTCTTCATTATCTTTTACCGGGATAAGTTCAAAGCGTTCCTGAATTTTACGTTTGGCCTTGTTGGATAAAGCAGCTTCCATTAGGGTACCAATTCCACTGAATAAACGAACCAAGAAGCGTGAAAATGCATTGGGGGTAAAGCGTTCCTTTGTTTCGTATTGATTTGAGAGGTCCAAGGAGGTTTTTACTACTTTCTTTGCTTTGGATGAAAACCAAAGGGTTAAGATCATGATGGCTCCTGACCCCAATAAAAACAGCGTTGGAGTAGGTACTTTTGAAGCCAATACACTCATATTGTATTCAGAGGCTGCAAGCCCTGAATTTACCCAGGCTTCATACGATTGAAAAGCGGCTATAGGTACACCAATAAAATTCACTAAATCATTTCCCGCAAACGCCAAGGCCAACGCAAAGGTGCCCAAGGCAATAATTGCTTTGAAAATGTTGAGTTTTAAAAATCGGATGAGGATATATGTAACGGTAAACCAAATAAGAAAATTTACAGAATTTACCAGAAGCGGCTGATCATTCAGAAAAGTATTTATGGTCATTCCTCCAAGAAAAGTGTAGGAAGTAGAAGCCAAAGCAGATCCTTTTATCCCTTTAATTAAGATAAAATTAGACAATGCGGCCATAGAAATCCCACCGAATAAAGCTTTTTTCCAAATGCTGGTGTCTCTGATATAAAAGGTTAAGAGATAGCGTGAAAACCATTGAACAATGGCCCCAATGCTAAAGGCTATAAAAACAGAGAGCAATATCCCAAAAACAATTTGGGTGGCTTTGGTTGTATTGATGTAGTTCTCTAGGGTGCCCAAGCCTTCTCCTGTGGCCATGATTTTTATAATGGCCATCACGATGGCTGCGCCCAGTAATTCAAAGACAATGGATACCGTAGTAGAAGTTGGCATTCCAAGGGTGTTAAAGAAATCCAACAACAGGATATCGGTGATCATAACCGCCGTAAAAATGAAGATAATTTCTTCAAATGTAAAAGCACTGGGATTGAAGATTCCTTTGCGTGCAACCTCCATCATTCCGCTAGAAAAGATGGCCCCCATGGCAATTCCCAAACTGGCCAAAATCATGATGTTACGAAAGGAAATCGCTTTTGATCCAATCGCTGAATTTAAAAAGTTGACGGCGTCATTACTGACGCCGACAATTAAATCTCCAATGGCTAAAACAGCCAATAATATTACAATAAAAAAATATAGATTTTCCATGTTTTACTTCTCCGGTAAAACTACATTTTTTGCGATGTTAAAACAAAAACTCATTAGAATTTTATTGCATAGCCTAAGGTTATTGTGCGTCCAGGATTTAATCTAGAAAAAACAAAGTCTGTATTTCCAAAATAATCAAATCTACTTTCTCTTAAATCCCCAAGTAAATTGTCAATTTTCAAGGTTAAAGATTGGGATTCATTTTGACCAAACTTCTTTTGCGCATTTAATTTTAGATTATTGAATGGCATCGTGTAAACATCAGGGATATTACCTGCACCCACAACTTCTAAGGTTCTTCCTTGAACATTAAAATAGATACCAGCCTCTATGTTTTCACCAAAATTATTGTATACAACGCCTGTGTTTACAATGAAAGGCGATTGTCCTTGCATTGCTCTTTCATTATCAATATCTCTATCAGGTTCTGTTGCTGTTCTCCCTAAAAATTCTGCCTCATTCATTTTTTGAATGGATTCAATAACAGATACGTTAAGATTTAATCCCAGTTTATTTACGTTGTTGTTGACTAAATTCTTTCTGTATTCGACTTCTAATCCATAAATTTTAGCATTATCGTTGTTTCTAGCAGATAAAACGTTAGGAGAGTTAAATCTTGGAATGACAATTTCAATTGGATCACTTAAATCTTTATAAAAAGCACTGACAGCAAATACCTGGTTTCCTTCGCCAAAATTTTCATAGCGCAAATCAAAATTATTCACGTAGGTAGGTTTCAATTCTGGATTTCCAAGGAATGTTCGCTCTGTAATTGGATCATAAATTTGTGCTCCAGAAGATTCTTTAAAGCTGGGTCTTGCTGTAGTTCGAGAATAAGAAAAGCGAAGATTTACATCATCGTTAATTGCGTTAATAAGATTAAGGGATGGGTAGATATCGCCTACATTGATGATTTCATCATCGTTAAATGATACATTAATGTCTATGGTTTCTCCAGTATAATGGGTGATATAATTTTCATAACGTAAACCGATCACTGACTTTAGCTTATCTGAAATTTTAAATTCGTTTGACAAATAAAAGGACATCGTTGCACTATCAGATTTATATTGATTTGTTCGTTGAAAATCTCCAATGATATAAGAACCGTATTCGCTATCGTTTGTAATGCGCCACAAATTTTCAGAGGCAAGAATCATGTTCGGGTCTCCACCAAGAAAGGAAGATCGACCAAAAAATCCGATTTGATAATTATTGGTTGAAAAGTCTCGATTTTTTGTCGAGTAAGTGGCACCAAAACGTAATTTTTGGTCGAACTCTTTGAAAGTATAGTTGTAGGTGAAATCAATTTTAGAGGCAAGAGCATTTTCTTCCAAATCCCTCCAAAGTCGAGTTGGCCACTGTGTAGAGGAAGCATCTAAAGTTTTTAAATCCCCATCGATTTCAAAAAAAGCCCGCCTAAAATCCTTATCGTAAACCCGTGCAAAAGAAGGGGCTACATTCCAGTCAATGACAAGTTTATTGTCTCCCAAATTGTACCTTCCTGACATAGGAATGGAGGTGATATTTCGTTCTGTATAGGTTAATAGTTGACCTTCCCCTTCGTAGAAATTTTCTAGTAATTCAGAAAAACGTACATCTAGTGCCCCAGACTCCCCACTTTTTATATTTACAAAATTAATTTTATGTTTGGTTTTATTTGTTTTGAATGACAATCCCAAAAGTGCACTGGAAAGCGCTTGAATTTGCCCTACTCTTCCTTGTTGGATTGTATTTTGTGCTAAACCAATATTAGGCTCTTTTAATACAGTACCATTGAAGGCATCTTCATAATAGGTGTTGTCATATCTATAATTTAAAGCGGCAATAAAGCCAATAGAGTTGTTCTCTCCAATGCTGTATTGATTACTTGCTGTTCCACCAATACTAAAGTCAGTAAAGTTATTGTAGTTAGTCACCCCCATTTGCTTTGTAAAGCTATCTGTCGTGGAGGTGATATACTCTGCAGTTAATGTTGTAAGATCACGTTCAGGAAATATAATTTCTGTTCTGGGTGAAAAAGGACGATCACTGTAGCCATTGTCAAATCTTAAAAAGTTGTAAGATTCTTTAGGCAAACCAGGAGCTTCTTGAAAACTCATTAAAGTGTTGTATCCCGTACTAAAAGAAATGCCATACTCTGGTTTTATGGAGAAGTCTTTAAGTAAAATATTGATAATCCCTCCACTAAAATCGGCTGGTAAGCTTGCATTAGCAGATTTATTAATGATGATATTGTCAATTAAATTGGTTGGAAAAATATCAAGTTGCAAGGTGTTTTTATCAGGATCTAATCCAGGAACATCTAAACCACCTAAAAGTGTTTTAGAATAACGATCTCCTAAACCGCGAACAAAGACAAATTTACCCCCTTGTACCGAAACCCCAGGAACACGTTTAATCGCTGAGGCCAAATTTGAGTCGCCTGATTTACGTATTGATTGAGAGGAGAGCCCATCGATTAAATTGATGGATCTTTTTTGTATAGACAGCACTGAAGCTTCTGTATTTGAACGAGCCGATGTCGTTATTACAACTTCTTCTAATGAATTTGATGCGGGCAATAGAACAATATTAACGATATTCTCGTCCTTGTCTCCTACACTAATTTCATTTATTTTTTTGGTGCCATAACCAACAAATGAAACTTCAATAGCATAGGTTCCTGAAACCACTTCAAAAGTAAAATTCCCTTCAAAATCTGTAGTCGTCCCTCCAATTTTTTCTCCTGTCTCATCCACCGTCAGGATAACGTTAGCAAAGGGTAGGGCATCGTTAAAATCACCATCTATAATCTTTCCGGTAATAATGGATTGGGCCATTAAATTACTTGCAAACAATGCAAGTAATAGTGTAAATATTCTATTCATATTAAAAAGTAAAAATGCCCTACGAAAGTAGAGCATTTTAGAAATTTAGATGTAAAGTATACGTTAAGTTATCCCCTAATTAATTGGCTGAGAAGTAGAGTGTCCACGCAAATACTGTCTCATCTGCACCTGTGTTGCTCGCCTGTGTTGCAAGTGTTTCAGCCCAAGTGCTTGCATCGGTAATGTCACTGGGTACAATTGTACTAAGATCATCAGAGGTGATAAAGTCAAAGTTATTGAAAAATAGGCTTCCAGCAGCAGTAGCAGTGCCTTGTCCAGCATAATTAGAGTCAATACCTTCAATTGTATTTCCTGATAAAAATTCTTTAAACACGATATTTGAATTTAATCCTGTAGCACCACTTTTCCAAGTACCGTATTGGTTTGTATCATCTCCTGCTACTGGGTTTCCGTAAACTGTTACGTTTTGAAGTGTGTATTGTCCATCAATTACTCCTGAACCATCTTCTGTACCGTCAATTTCAAATGCACCGTCAGTATCTTGATCCAATACAATAACAGCATTGCTGATTGTACCTTTGTAGCCTTCGTCTAAATCGATTGCATCGTCACCATTCATGTGAATCATAAGGTTGGTTACATTTACAGATCCTCCGAAAATTTCAATTCCGTCGTCTTCACTTCCTACGATTTCGATGTTTTCAACAACAGTTCCGTTACCAACACCTCCTAGAGTAAGGCCTTGTAATTCATTGTCTCCTGTTAGCACTTGTCCTGAGTGGCGGATAGAAACATATTCTAATCTTCCAGAATTATCAGTATCGTTTGTTCCACCGTATTCAGTCCAAGAGAAGCCATCTGCAATACCTTCGATATCATCTGATCCACCGTCTTCTCCTACCAACGCATTACCAAGAACTACGATAGATCCCCATCGTCCCATGTCTGTTGGTTGTCTGTTTGGCGATACTCCATTATCATCATAATCGATGTCATCGTTGATGTCTGTAAAGATGATTGGATCATCAGCTGTACCTACAGCTATTATTTGTCCTCCTTTAGCAATGACAAGTACTGAAGCGTCAGCTCCGGTTTCGCTTCCTGCTTTGATGATTGTCCCAGCTTCGATGTTCAAAACACCTCCGTCACGTACAACTACCTTTCCATACATTTGCCAGATTCTGTCGTTTGTCCAGGTTCTAGAGTCGTCAATAAAAGTAACTCCTCCTGCAATTCCAACAGTTTCTGTTGTAGGTGCAGCATTCTGTTCGGCTAAAGCGTCTTCAATGGCTTGTTCAAGGTTGATACCACTTAATACAGCAGCTGTTACAGAAGTAGTAATTTCAGCCGTAGTAGGTATATTTGCATCCGCAAGAGCTTGTGCAACAATTCGGGCTACATCAGCTTCAGTTAATACATCAGCATTGTCAGTATTATCACAAGCTGTGAACGTTAGAAGCGCACTTAATAAAAGTAAAGATAATTTTTTCATTTTTTTTGTATTTATTTTGGTCAAATGTAGAACAAGCTCACAGGAGTTGTTTTAGGAGGATGTTAAACCTCAAGGGTCAAATCTTAAATTTGTGCTACTTCATTTTTAAGAAAACGTTAAGGAGAAAATTCAGAGAAGATCGATTTCATAAAACGGCATTTTACTACCTTTAAACAAAAAATCAATGCACTGGGAACAACTCCTTTCGCTCCAACGTTTTGGCGATACCACCAAACGAATACGAAAAGAACAAGATGAAATTCGTTTAGGCTTTGAAGTGGATTATGACCGGATAGTCTTCTCTTCTTATTTTAGATCCCTGCAAGATAAAACTCAGGTCATCCCGTTTTCAAAAACCGATTTTGTCCATACCCGATTGACCCACAGTCTAGAGGTGTCTGTTGTAGCACGAAGCCTAGGAAGACTGGCCGGGAAAGAAGTGTTGAAACGCCACCCCCACTTGCAAGAAGTACACGGGTACCACCCCAATGATTTTGGAGCTATTGTAGCCGCAGCAGCCTTAGCACACGACATTGGGAATCCTCCTTTTGGGCATAGCGGAGAAAAAGCCATTGGGCATTATTTTGAAACTGGGGAAGGATTGCAATACAAAAAAGACCTAAGCGCTGAAGAATATACAGACCTGTGTCAGTTTGAAGGGAATGCCAACGGCTTTAAGCTCTTAACAGAATCTTTGCCGGGTGCACCCGGAGGATTAAGAATTAGTTATGCTACCCTTGGGGCGTATATGAAATATCCGAAAGGATCTTTGCCCCATCGCCCAACCCCCCACGTGGCTGATAAAAAGTTTGGGTACTTCCAATCCGAAAAAACATTCTTTAAAGACCTTGCCCAAGAAATGGGTTTGGAGGACAAAACACGAACCCATCGCCACCCTCTCGCTTATCTCGTGGAGGCAGCCGATGACATCTGTTACACCATTATTGACTTTGAAGATGGAATTCACCTGGGTTGGATCGCTGAAGACTACGCCCTAGAATACCTTATCAATCTTGTAAAGGACCGTATGGATGTAGAAAAGTACGCCAGTTTAAAGTTTACTTCACAACGCATGAGTTACCTGCGTTCGTTGGCAATCAATAGTTTGATCATTGACGCGGTAGACATGTTCTTGTCCCATGAAGAAGAAATCCTTGCAGGGAAATTTGAACACGCCTTGTTGGATAAAAGTAAATACAAAGCCCAAATGGACGATGTTATTGCCATAAGTGTAGACAAGGTGTACCGCTCTGAAGAAGTGTTGCAAAAAGAAATTGTTGGGTACAAAGTGATTTCTACCCTTTTGTCTGCTTTTTGCACCGCTGCAGTAAATCAATTTAAAGGGACCACCAATGCTTACGATAAATTAATTCTGCGTCTTGTCCCTGAAGGCATTCCTTTGGTGGAAAAGACACTGTACAAAACAATTTTAAATGCAAGCTGTTTTGTAGCGAGTTTATCAGACGGTAAAGCCATGGAGTTGGCAAGAAAAATGAAATAATATGTTATTACGTTGGTTGTTTTTTTTATCCTTCTTTGGATTGTTGCAATGGTATGTTTTTCAAGTCATAAAAACCATTGGGGTCAGTAAGCCCGTGATGATTTTTTACATCCTATTGGTAGGTGTAATTTTTGGCAATTTTATGTATTTCTCTCTTGTTTTTGATCGAGCTACGGGCTGGACACAAGCCTTTAGTTTTTCGATAGGCCTGTTCTTGGCCTTGATGGTTTTTCAGATGGTAGTTGTACTTTTTTTAGCCGTTGAAGATCTGCTTCGTTTGGTACAAGGGGGGTTCCGGTTTTTTACACAAAGCAGAGAAACAAATTTTTTACCCGACCGAAGGAGGTTCATTTCTCAATTGGCCCTGGGTATAGCAAGTGTTCCTTTTGCTTCTATCCTTTACGGAATGTATAAAGGCAAATACAATTATAAAGTACTTTCCTATACCCTGACGTTTGATTCTTTGCCCAAAGCCTTTGATGGGCTAAAAATTGCGCATATTTCGGACATTCATTCCGGGAGTTTTGACAATCCAGAAAAGGTGAATTATGGCATTGATTTAGTCAATGCACAAAACGCAGATGTGATCCTTTTTACAGGAGACATTGTCAACAACAAAGCCGATGAGTTGGTGCCCTGGAAGGAAAGTTTCTCACGGTTGAATGCCCCTTTGGGAAAGTTTTCTGTCTTGGGAAATCACGATTACGGAGATTATGCACAATGGCCCTCAAAGGAAGCCAAAGCAAAAAATATGAAAACCTTGTTCCAGTATCAAAAAGAAATGGGGTTTGAATTGCTTTTAAATGCACACCACTTTCTCGAAAAAGACGGCGAAAGAATTGCGCTTGTCGGGGTAGAAAATTGGGGGAAAGGCGGATTCAAAAAAGCAGGAGATTTGGGAAAAGCAGTTAAAGACGTCGCCTCAAAAGACTTTAAGATCCTTCTGTCGCATGACCCTTCCCATTGGGAGGCCGAGGTGATTCCGCATGCCTATCCCTTTGAATTAACACTCAGCGGTCATACCCACGGCATGCAGTTTGGCATTGAAATACCCGGCTGGATAAAGTGGTCACCCATCAAATGGCGCTACAAGCAATGGGCGGGAATCTATCAAGAGAAGAACCAATACATAAACGTTAATCGCGGCTTTGGATTTCTAGGTTATCCGGGGCGCGTAGGCATGTGGCCAGAGATTTCTGTGATTACCCTAAAAAGTTCAGTGTAAAGGGTTTAAAATAAATCGTTTAAATTTGCGTTAAAGAACAACAACTAAAACAATAGAAGGTGTCAAAATTTGGTGAACTTATTGATGGCAATGCCCCGTTACTTTTGGTGTTTTTTGAAGAACAAGAGACCCTGGATACAGAATTCCATCCTATTTTAAGAGACGTTGCTGCAGCCATTGGAGATCAAGGGAAAGTCATTAAAATTGACATCAATAAAAATCTAAAACTCTCTGAAGCTTTACGTGTAAAAGTATTGCCCACCCTTATGATTTATAAAATGGGTGAAATGGTCTGGCGACAAAGTGGGGAACAAGATGCCAATACATTGATTGCCCTCATGAACGAATACATCGATTAGTTAGTCTTCCTCCCCAATCAAGCTTTCAAAAGCGTCTAAAGGACGCAAGGCCTTGAATATTCTTGCTTCCAATTGATTTTGATATTCCGCTTCATCATACATGCTGGCAAACAGCATTAATTTTCTGTAGCCGTCAATTTCTTCTATGATACGATCGTAATAATAGGCTTGACGATCCGGTTCCATTCCAGCCAATAAAGCCAAACGTTCGTCGTACTCTTGCGCAATGTCTTCCAACAATGCGCGTGCAGCTTCATTGTTTCCACCCAAGTAATAGCCTTCGACAAAATCATCAAGTGCAATGAAGTATTCATAGTTTCCGTATAAGAACTTAAAGCGTTCCGCGTTGCGTTCAAAACGTTCAATTTCTGTTGAAAGAATTGGGGTGTCTCGATTGTCCAAAATCACTTCTACCAGCGCTCTGTACCGTTCAACTTCAGTTAAAATTTCTTCGCCCAATTGGTATTGTAAGTCCAGAGAAAGGCTTTGGAAATAGGCGAGTTGATCCCTGTGTTTTTCCGTTACCCTTTGGAAGGTTTCACGTGCTTTTTCTACTTTTCCTAAACGGTAATAGCCCTCTATCATTGGGGTGATAAGGCTGTAGAAACCGTAATACTCCAAGGGCATTTGTTCCAAGGACAGGTCCAAGATGTTTTCGGCTTTTTCAAGTTTTCCTTTATCGATCAAGGCCTCTGCTAGACGGGCCATATTGCTTCTGTAGGTGATGCTATTTTTCCGTGTTTCCGGATCGTGGTAAATCTCTGGGCTGCTTCCATTGCCCCATTCCCAGTTTTTAACGATAGCGTACATCAAGTCTTCGTCCAAGCGTCCCATGATGTAAGGATTTATAGGATTTTTAGGGGTCTTGATGGGCACCAGTTTATACACCAAGCCATCCAGTTGCAGGTATTCCTTCATCCACATGTATTCTGCATCTGCATAACTACCACCCGTAAAATAAATGGGCCGTTCCCAGTCGTTGTTCGCCAAGATGTCCAACATTAAAAGTTGATTTTTATACAGGCCGCTTTTCGGAAGATCGATGTCTATGTAAGGAACGATTTTAGCGCTGTCTTTGGCTTTTACCAATCCGCTTTTAAGTACATTTTCTTTGTTGACGGGTACCCGAAGTTTATTGGTGGGATAAAACACCATTTCTTGGGTGCCTTTTGGATAATAATCGACTTCTTCTGGACGCATCAGGTTTTTGTACTTTGTTCGTGGGTGGTCACTGCCTACCCAGTTCATAAAGTCTTTGATGTCCCAACGTAAACTGTCTGCCAAGGGTTCGTATTTTATGTAGTCACGGATGCCATAGGCGTAAAGATCATGGGTAAGCTGAGAAGGAATGGCCTCGCTTTTATAAGTTTTCCTTTTCATTTGATCAATGTACCAATCGGTTCCCAAAAGACTTGTGTTTATTGGGCGGACGTCGGTTCGGTATCCTTCAATGTCTTGGGCGTACCAGAGGGCAAAAGTATCGTTGTCCCCAATGGTAAAAATGATCGCCCCGACATCTTCTTGGATCGAAGCCAAATAAGATTTTGAAATGGATTGTGCGGTGTAGCGGCCGGATCGGTCGTGATCGTCCCAATTCTGATAGGCCATTAAAAAGGGAACCGCCAATAGGCATAGTCCCACTGTTGCCGGACTGGCCCATTTGGGCGCCTTCCATTTTTTCACTTCTTGGCTAAAATAATACGCCCCCATTCCGATCCAGATGCAGAAAACATAAAAAGACCCCACTAGGGCATAATCCCGTTCTCTGGGTTCAAAAGGACGTTCGTTTAGGTAGACTTTTAAGGCCAGACCAGTAAATAAAAAGAAAAGCAATAAAACCCAAAAGCGTTTTTTGTCCTCTTGGTACAAATAGAGCAATCCTATTAGGCCTAAAAGGAAGGGTAAAAAGTAATAGGTGTTTCGTGCTTTGTTGTTTAGAGCATCCTGGCTGAGCGCCGATTGATTTCCCAAACGGAAGCTATCAACAAACGGAATTCCGGAGATCCAATTCCCATTCAGAATATCATAATTGCCCTGAATATCATTTTGACGCCCGGTAAAATTCCACATAAAATAACGCCAGTACATGTACCCCATTTGATATTGAATCAAATAGCTGATGTTGTTCCAAAAGGAAGGTTTTTCTACATTGATGTAAGGTGCCATTTTCTTGAAGAAATTGTGGTAATCTTCCCCCGTCATTTCTTCTTGTTGCGTTTCTGCTCTAAAGCGTGCTATGGTTTGTTGCAATTCTTCGCTGCCTCTGTATTCTGGTTTCATGGTGAATTCCAAAGGGGAAGTAAAATCCATATAATTTCCTGCGTGTTCTGAACTCCACAGTCGAGGAAGAAAGCCTTTATGCGCTCCGTTGGCATTTATTCTTGCTTTTTCCCAATGGTTTACAATCTTATACGTTCCTGTTTTTAGGTCTCTTTCGTATTTGGGTTTGTCATCGATATAAGGCTCTATAGGGTCTTGACCTGCGTACATGTCAGAGAACATTGGTCCATAAAACAAGTGAGTTTCAGGATATTGCTCAAGGTTATAATACGCTAAAAGTTGTCGAGCATCGGTGGGAGAATTTTCATTGATCACTGTATTGGCATTGGCGCGAATGGGAAGCATTATCCAAGAAGAAAATCCGAGAAGTATAAAAAGAATGCACAGAACTCCGGTATTGACATTGACCCATTTCATTCTTCGCGTAAAGCGCAAGCTGTAGATGAAAAAGACTAAGATCAGGGCTCCAGAAAAGAGGGTGCCGCTGTTGAACCCTAAACCAAGAGAATTGACAAAGTACACTTCCATTTTACCAAAAAAGGCAAGGGTCAAAGGAAGGAGAAGCTTAAAAATAAACAGCAAAACGGCTACAGAAACAACATTGGCCAACAAAAAACCTTTTAAAGTGACTTTTTGATAGTTCTTAAAATAATACAACATTCCAATGGCTGGAATGGTGAGCAACCCCATAAAGTGAACGCCAAAGGAAAGACCAATTACAAAGGCAATCAACAGGAGCCATCTGTCTCCGCGTGGGGTGTTCATTTCTGTTTCCCAACGCAATGCCATCCAAAACAGAGCCGATAAGATAAGGGTAGCCATAGCATACACTTCTGCCTCTACGGCATTGAACCAAAAGCTGTCTGAAAAGCAAAACGCAAGAGCGCCAACAGCAGCACTTCCAAAAAAAGAAATGGCTTCAGCGGGGCGGTCTAGAGATTTGAATTGCGGAAATTTTCGCAACAATAAACTCAAAGTTAAAAACAAAAATAAAATGGTAAATGCACTGGAGAAAACCGACATAAGGTTCACCATCAGGGCAATGCTTTCGGGGCCAGTGGCAAACATGGCAAAAAAGGCCCCCATCATCTGGAATAGGGGTGCCCCAGGGGGGTGTCCAACCTGCAGCTTAGCGGAGGTGGCAATGTATTCGCCTGCATCCCAGAAACTTGCGGTTGGTTCTACAGTTAAGCCAAAAGTAAGGAGTGCGATCAGAAATACGGCTGTAGCCACAATTCGGTTCCAAAAAATAAATTGCTGCGTTGTCATGGACAAGGATTTAATGCTTACGAAAATACGTATTCTAGAATTAAATTTAACGCGATTTAACAATTCTGTCTCTTGTGCCCTAAAGTGCTTCAAAGAGCCCTAAGTCTTTATTTTTTTGAACCTTATTCCATAAAAAATACTGCCCTTGCATCGTTATGTATACATTAGGTTCAAGGATTTGTGAAAAAGACAATGCACAGCCCAAATTAAAAAACCCGTCCGAAGAACTCCCAAAGGCATAAGGAATCATTGCTCCGGTAAGTAAAATGGTTTTATCCAGATTTAGCTTTGCCAATCGTTTTGCGGTTTCTACCATGGTATCGGTACCGTGGGTAATGACAATGGATTTTGCCGCAGTCGACCTACAAGTGTTTTCGATTTTCTTTATATCGTCTTCGGTAAATTCCAAACTGTCTTTCAATAAAAGGGGGGTGACTTGAACGGGCAATTTACAGCGACTTCGCTCCAACATCTTAGGGATATGGGTATGTTCAAAATACAATTCCCCATGGATGTGGTCATAGGTTTTATCAAAAGTGCCGCCTGTGACGATAAGTTGTATCATTCGTTGTAGGGTAAAATGTATATTTTTTTTGCCAGATTCTAATAATCGGTTCCCATGCGTTTTCTCAAATTTAGATTATTTAGTTGATTCTAGAGACTTTGTAGCTGAACTTAGGTGGATGTTTACCGCAATTGTATTTTAAAGAGGGGAGCAATCTTTTTGCTAAGGAGTGTTGAAAAACAATAAATTCCGTCATGAATGTTGCTTTTGTCATTGGATTTCCACTGCTTTTTGGTTCCAAAATAGATTTAAACTGAAAAGTGGACCGAAATGCTATAGATTTAGGTTTGCAAAGTCTAAGGAATTAATTAAATTTGCCCCGCAATTGGCCCATGGTGTAACTGGCAACACGTCTGATTTTGGTTCAGAAGAGTCTAGGTTCGAGCCCTAGTGGGCCAACAAAACCCCTAATACATTAGGGGTTTTTTTGTACCTTAATTTAAATTTAAGTCCATGAAAAACAGCTTCTTTTTAGTGTTCCTTCTTTGTGTGGCCTGCGCGCCAAAGACCGAAAATAAAGACAGAATAGAACTTCCATCCAAAGTAGAAGAAACTTCGGGTCTGGCCAGTGTTGGCGAAGACTTATTGACCCACAATGATTCTGGAGATCAGGCCATTCTATATCAAATCAATACACAAGGAGCGTTGGTTAATACGCACGAAATAAAAGGAGCCATACATCGCGATTGGGAAGACATTGCACAAGATGAAAACCATTATTACGTTGCAGACATTGGAAACAACAACGGGAAACGAAAAGATTTGACCATCTATATCCTTTCTCATGATTTTATTTTGCAAGATTCCATAAGAATAGCGTACAGCAAACAAACGTCTTTTAAGAAAAAGAAAAAAACCAAGTACGATGCAGAATCCATTATCTCTTATGGAGATTCTTTGTTGGTGTTTTCTAAGAATAGAAAATCCAAATCGACACAATTGTACGCATTCCCAAAAACTCCTGGGACCTATAAATTGTCTTCTTTAAAAAAGTTTAAGGTCAATACATTGATTACTGGCGGGGATTATGACGCTACAAGCAAACTTTTGGTCTTGACAGGCTATTTACCGGACTATACACAATACCTCTTAAAAGCAAAACCCTTTGGTTTGGACATCTTGGATCAGGTTGTGATCGAAAAACATCAGCTTCCACTTGAAAACGCTCAGGTAGAAGGGGTGAAAATTATAGACAGTACACAGGTATGGATTAGCTCTGAAGGGGAGGGGCATCACATTCCTTTTTTGCAAAAACTGACCCTAGATCAATTGGCTAACCCCATTACCATTGCTGATAAGAAACAATAATTTGTCCCAAGTTCCAAGAAGGGATATAGTATTCGTAAGGACTGTCTTCTAGAATTTCATTGAAAATGCGGTCCTGAAGCACAGAAGAGTTTCCGGTAATGATGGTCAAAGAAAAGGAACCGTTTTCTTCCCTGTCCCTTAACGTATTTTTTACGCGTTCAAGTGCAGGTTTATGCCGCAATCCATGCAAGTCAATTTCATCTGTAAGTGATTTTTTCTTCGCCATTTTTTTAAAAGAAAACCCTGATTCACCATAAAAGTAAACCAGGGAACTCTGTTAACCAAAATTATCAACTAGTACATGAAAATATTGGTATAAAAGTAGGGTACAACTGACCAAAACGGTGTTAAAGAGCTGGTAATGTTTTCCCAAGAATTCGTTAAATTTTTTCCAAAAGGCGTAGAAATAAAAAGGCATTTAGTCCACAATAAAAGAGTGCAGGTAGGGTCTGCCAAAATCCATCTTTTATTTTTATGCGTACGCCAACCCCGCAGAGCATCAATAATGAAAGACCCGCGGTACTGAAGGTTTGAAGGGGGAGGTAGGCATAACCTATAAAAATCCCAATTGCACCGAAAAGCTGTAAGCTGCCTGTTAGGGTTCTGAACTGCGGAATGCCATAGCGGTTGAATTCAGAAATAAGTCTTGGCGAAATCAGGCACCCTATTCCAAAAAAGAAAAAGGAAAGGCCCGAAAAAAAGAGAAGACTGTTAATGATCATTAGCGGCAAAGGTAGTCAATACCGCTAGGGAGACATAATCTAAGGTGTTTAAATGACAGGCTTCAAGAATGACGGGGGGTGCGACTCCTGCTCTGTAGGCTTCCAGCCAGCGTGAAACACAAAGACACCACGAATCTCCAGCAACAAGTCCAGGAAAATTATATTGTGGATAGGCCCGTGTCAAATCGTTCCCTTTGCTTTTAGAAAAAAGTAAAAAGTCATCAGTGACCACAGCACAAACGGTATGCGTTCCGGCATCATACGGCCCAGTGTCACAGCACCCGTTACGGTAGGCTCCCGTCATGGGATCTGTTCCACAGACCAATAAAGGTTTTCCGAAAACATTTAACGATTTAGCTTTCATTTGGATAAGGAATAATTGAGTCCCACAAAAAAGCGAATGCCTTGATTGGGGGCGTAAATATACGTAGGATCAAAACTTAATCCATAGGGGTTTTCTGGAGTAGCTTGAACGTTCCCTTGAGAATCATACACAATATTTTGATCAAAAGGGTCACCGCTCCGGGCAATTAAAAAAGGATTGTTTTTGGCGGGTGTCCAATCCAAAAGGTTTTTTACGCCGATAAAAAAGTTCCAATCGTTGTCTTTTCGATAACTGAACTTTAGGTTTTGTATGCTCCATACCGGGGAAAATTCTTTTCTTGGATCCAGTTCACTGAGCAGTGGAAGGCGCATGGGGCCATAGAGATTTCCGGTATAGTCCAATGTCAATTTTTCATTCCACAGGGGGAAACTCAACGCCCAAGTAGCCGACCATTTTTCTGTAAAAACAGGCCGTATTTTTTGCCCGTTTTGTTGAGAATATACATCTAAAACAGTAACCCCTACTTGGCCTCTATAGCGACCTCGACTTGCTTCAACATTAGCGCTAATTCCTTGAGATACGGAATGCCCAGATAAATTAGCGTAACGAATTTCATTGGGATTGCTGTCGTAGTCTGGTAAAATCTGATTGGTGAAATACGTATGCCAAGCCGCCGTTTCTAGTCCTAAAATCCAAGCGTTTTTACGGTATATTTTTTTATAAAAATTTAGATTGACATTGTACGATTTTTCCGGAGCTAAGGCATCTTCAATGACCAAATCTCTTGCCCCAGTAAGCGCAGCGTGATCTTCGGTAAAAATATTCACGACTCTAAAGCCTGTGCCCAGATTAAGGCGGAGCAAAGTCTGTGAATCAAAATTGATTTTATATCCAAGTCTAGGACTGTTGATTAACCCATGCTCTGGATGATGATCAATTCGCATTCCCAAAAGGAGCTTGTGCTGCTTTTTTATTGCAATTTCATCTTCCAAAAATGCCCCAGGCAATGCATAACTGTTGGGCACGGTGCCATTGAGGTTTTCTGTAGCAGCGGTATTGTCGTCGTAGCTGTTATAACGGACACTTAACCCTCCTAAAAGGTTGTGTATCCCTTTTTCCTTTCTCCAAATGCCTTGAAAGAAACCGATGCTTTCTTTTCCGATAAAAGAAGTATCTCCGTAGTAAGCGTCTTGGTTGTGGTTGGTATAGGAAAATTGTAGCTCCCAAGCGTTAGAGATATTTTGGGAACCAATGAGCTCAAAACGATTGGTATAGATGCTTTCTCCATAGACTTGGTTTCCGCCTCTATCTTCTTTCGTCCAATTTAGTTCGCCTCCCCAACGGTCTTCATAAAGGTAACGGATGGCTAAAGATCCTTTGGTCGCGGAAGATTCATTCCAGCTTAGCTTTTGGAAAACGGAAAACCGCTTTTGTTGGGTAACGTCCGTAAAGTTATCGTTGTTGTTGTCTAAAGGGGTGTTGTATAAAAACCCATTTATTCCGGTGAGGTAGTTGAGGTTTTCCCCGATTTTACCAGAAAAACCTAGATCGGCATTAAACTCCTCCCAAGAGGTACCGTACACATCGGTAAAAATTTTGGGGCTATATTCTGGGAGTTTTGTGATTACATTAATTAGGCCTCCTACGGCTTGACTTCCATAAAGCGTGCCGGCAGGACCTTTTATGATTTCTATTTTTTCGATCATGCCGGTAGGGATACCATTCAATCCATACACACTGGCCAGACTGCTGACAATGGGCATCCCATCGATTAGCACAAAAGTATAAGGCCCTTCTAGTCCGTTGATGTGAATGTCGCCAGTGTTGCAAACAGAACAATTGATTTGTGGACGAATTCCGTTGATGAATTGAATGCCTTCAAACAAATTGGGACTTGGGTTTTGTTGTAAAAAAGCGGGGGAGTACACTTCCACCGGAATTGTACTTTCCAGACGGTTGACGGGTTTTAGATTGCCTGAAATAATGATTTCGTCTAAAGCGGCATCACTTTCCAATACAATCTCCCCAAGATCAAGATAATCTCCGGTTATTTCTAGCTGTAAAGTTTTTGGGATAAAGCCTACATATGAAATGATGATTTCTGTGGCTTTATCGGAACCCGTTTGAAGAGCAAACTCTCCATTAGCGTTACTAATGCTCCCTTTTTTCACGCTGGGCATAAAAACACTAACACCTTCCAAGGGAACAATACCATCTGTCACAGTCCCGACAATTTGCCCATGACAGTACAAAGACGTCAGCAATACAACGAAAATGAAACGGATGCTCCTTTTATTCACGGCAACATATTTTCGGTAAAACTAGGTTGTCTTTTTCGGCTATCCAAATTATTTAGAATAAATCTAAATAATAAATCAATCGAATCCTTTTACCCCTTGAACTGTAGTGTATTTTAGGGTAAAACGTTTTTCTGGGTGGATGATTTTGTAGGCTGTTTGCACTGCTAAGGTGGCTTCGTGAAAACCACAGAGAATCAACTTTAATTTTCCAGGATAGGTATTGACATCTCCGATGGCAAAAATTCCAGGAATATTGGTTTGGTAATCTAGGGTATTGTCAACTTTGATGGCGTTTTTTTCGATCTCCAATCCCCAGTTGGCAATGGGTCCAAGTTTTGGGGAGAGCCCGAAGAGGGGGAGCCATGCATCGACTTCTACCCATTTATTTTCTTGATCTTTTTGTTTAATTTCTATGGCAGCAAGTGCGTCTTCTCCTTTTAGACCTACGATTTCTGCATGGGTATAAAATTCAATTTTTCCTTGATCTTGTAGCTGTTGTACTTTTTCAACAGAATCTTTATGTGCTCTAAAGGATTCGCTTCTGTGTACTAACCCGACAGGGCTGTCATTGTGTTCCGCGAAATAGATGGCCCAATCCAGCGCAGAATCTCCTCCGCCAGAAATAAAGATTTTCTTCCCCAGAAAAGCATCGGGTTCTTTCACCATGTATTCCACGCCATTTTTTTCAAATTGTGGAAGGTTGTCAATCTTTGGTTTACGGGGTTCAAAACTCCCTAGTCCTCCGGCTATCATTACTGTAGGGGCATGGTGTTTTGTGCCATCACTGGTAGTGACAATAAAACTACCGTCTTCTTGTTTGTCAATGGTTTCTGCACGTTCTCCTAAAGTGAACCCCGGTTTAAAAGGGGCGGCTTGTTCCATTAAATTATCAATCAGTTCTCCTGCTAATACACTAGGGTATCCAGGAATATCATAGATGGGTTTTTTCGGATAGATTTCCGTCAGTTGACCACCCGCCTGTGGAATGGCATCAATCAAATGACATTTGAGCTGCATTAAACCTGCTTCAAAAACTGCAAATAAACCTACGGGGCCTGCGCCAATAATTATAATATCTGTCTTAATCATTTTTTTCTTCTAATAACAGTTTAGTTCTTTCATTCATTTCTATCACTTTTGCTTCAAAGTCACCCTTCAGGGTTTGTCTGTAATCCCTCAGTGTATTGAGCAACTCATCTATTTCATCGGGCAAAATGCCTTCTAAAAATTGACGTATTCTTTTTGCAATCGTTGGCGATTTTCCATTGGTAGAAATACCAATTTTCAAATTTCCTTTGGTCACGATGCCCCCCATATAGAAATCACAAAGGTCGGGAGTATCTGCCACATTTACTAATATTCTTCTTTTGTTACAGGCAAGCCGTACTTTTTGATTCACTTCAGGGTAATTAGTCGTTGCAATCACAATGTTTTTCTTGCGTAAATCCCATAAGCGAAAACGACGGTTTATTACCCGAACAGGCTTGTCTTTGATAAAGGCTTTTGTTTCCTCGCGAAGAAAAGGGGCCACGAGGGTAATTTTTGCTGCGGGTGAAGACTTTAATAAAAACTCCATTTTTTCTAAGGCAACATACCCCCCTCCAACAATTAAAAACTCCAGTTGGTGCGCCTTGAGAAAGACGGGATAAAGTGGATTTAACTCTGCCATACTTTCGATTTTAAGTTTTTATACTGCGCAACGTGATCCGCCACACTTTTACTAAAAATGATATTTGCCGGGTTTGTAATCTGATGCTCTTGCCGTAAAGAAAGAATATTTTCTAAGGTCCCTACGATTACTTTTTCATTTGCCGTAGTTCCATTTTGGATGATGGCTACAGGATAATCTTTGGGTTTATATTGCAGAAAGGTTTTTACAATTTTGTTTAAAAAGCGCATCCCCATAAGTACAATTACGGTTGCATTAGTTTGTGCAGCAAGCGGAATGTCTTTTGATATTTCACCATCTTTAGTGTGTCCAGTTGTGATCCAAATGCTTTCGTTTTCTCCCCGTCTGGTTAAGGGGATTTGATGTTGTGCAGCAATACCGGTATAAGATGAAATTCCAGGAATAACTTGGGTAGAAACATTAAAAAGAGAAGCGTAATGCAATTCTTCTGCTGCACGACCAAAAACCATAGGGTCTCCACCTTTTAAGCGTACTGTTTTTTTTCCTTTCAGCGCATAAGCAATTAGGAGGGTATTTATTTCGTCTTGATTCATTTTTGCGAAGCCCAATCGTTTTCCTACAAAAACTTTTTCAGCCAAAGGGTTGTGATCCAACAATCTCGGATTGATTAGCGCATCGTACAATATGACGTCGGCATTTTGAATGGCCTTTAGTCCTTTGATTGTAAGCAATTCTGGATCTCCTGGGCCTGCGCCTACAAGTATAATTTCTCCTTTACCGTTACTCTGCATCGCGTTCTTTTTTGACCCAAGCAATCACAGATTGTGTGTTTTGAACAAAGTTTTTTGCAAAAGTTGTATCGGGACTTTTCTGGGTAAAGTCGTTGATTCCTTCTCTAAATGTAATTCCGCTGTTTTCTTTAAAATGAGGGAATGCAAGATCAAACCCATCAATGATAGTTTTGTGACTGTTGGTTTTTTGACCTTTAGCCGTCAAGAGTGCTTTTGCGGCTCTAACCCTTGCGTTGTACCCGTGATAAACGGCGTCGCTCAATCTGTTTTCACTTAGAGCGTTCAAAGCCCATCCATAGGCTTCTTCTGCTTCAAAGATTAGGGTTTGAATCAAGTCAATCGTTACTCCAGCACATTCCCCGATTCCAATGGCTTTTTCATATTTTTTCTCATTTCCCCAGTCGATGAAATCGTCTAGCGTGAGTTGATCCGTGTCACTGTGGTGTTTCAGGTTCTGATAAAAATAATCTTTTGTTTTTCGATCATAATAAGCAAAGAAGTTTTCCTCATCAGCTTTATTCGCTTCAAAATCATTTAAGATCCATCGCAATACATTTGGTGTTCTTTTTGCAGGGACTTTTAACACTTTGTCGGCAAATCTACCCTCACCGTTTCCTAGAACCCCACCCCCCAATAAAATTTGTGTGGCAGGGGCAATTTTTCCATCGGCTTTCAGGGTCATTCCCTGAAAACCAATGTGTCCAAGAGTGTGTTGCCCACAGGCATTCATACAGCCACTGATGCGAATTTTAAGGTCGTGTTTTTCGATGAGAGTGCTAAATTCCCCCTCAATTACTTTTTGTAACTCATTTGCCAGCCCATAACTGCTTGCGATTCCAAGATTACAGGTGTCTGTTCCCGGACAAGCAACAATGTCATTTGTTTTATGAAAACCAATACGATGAAAGTCCAATGCTTTTAGCGCAAGATAAAGGGAAGGAAGATGTTCTTCTTTTACATCTCTTAATAACACACTTTGTGCAATTGTAAAACGGTTATCGTTTTTAGTAAATAGCGTGATGATTTCGGCAAGTTTACGCGCCTTGTCTGAGGAAATATCTCCCGTCTGAACCGCAATGCCCACACTGAAGTAACCCGGTTGTTTTTGACCAATTGTATTGATTTTTTTCCATTGTGCAAATTCTGTGCCTGGGTTTAAGTTCTTTTTTTCTGGATTTGCCTGAGCTGTATCCAGTTTTCGCTCCACGGCTTTAATCGGAAAACGTTGGGTTAAAATTGATTTTTTTTCCGCTTCTATTAAGTCTAAAAAAGAGGTTAGACCAAGGTCTTTAACAAGGAATTTAAGCCGTGCTTTGTTGCGTTTATTGCGTTCACCATGACGGTCAAAAAGACGTATAATGGCCTCACTATAAGGGATGATTTGATCTGTGGATAAAAAATCAAATAGCTTTTGAGAAGGCATGGGCTGAGAGCCGATACCGCCACCTAACATGAGTTGAAACCCCCGCTCACCATCTTGGATTTTTGGGATAAATCCCAAATCGTGAATGAAGGTCAAGGCATCGTCTTTTGCATTGCTGGAAAAGGCTACTTTGATTTTTCTCCCCATGTCTTGGCAAATCGGGTTGCGTAAAAAATATTCGAAAAACGCTTCCGCATAAGGGGTTACATCAAAAGGTTCGTCTTGGTCAACCCCAGCGGTTGCAGAAGCAGTTACATTTCTTACGGTGTTTCCACAGGCCTCTCTTAATGTAATTTGATCTTTTTCTAATTCTTCCCACAATTGTGGTGTGCGGTCCAGTTCTACATAGTGCAGCTGAATGTCTTGACGGGTGGTGATGTGCAGGTTTCCGCTACCATATTCATCTGCAACATAGGCGATTTTTTTTAATTGTTTGGCCGTAAATCTTCCCATAGGAAGTTTGATGCGTACCATTTGTACCCCTTGCTGACGTTGCCCATATACCCCTCTGGCAAGGCGTAAACTTCTAAATTTCTCTTCGTCAATAGCATTGTTTCTAAAAGCATGTATTTTTTGCTCTAGATCAATAATGTCTTTTTCAACAATGGGATTTTCGATTTCGGTTCTAAAACTTTGCATAATTTATTGGATAAAGCCCACTGCTGCGGTGTTGTTGGTTTGAGGATCAATCAAGATAAAGCGTCCTATTTTTTTGTTTTGTTTGAATGGGGTAGATAAGATGGGTTCAGACAGCCGTAAACCGATTGCCCCAATATCGTTTAGTTTGAAACTTGAAGGAGAGTCTTCCAATGGCAGTACCTTTGTTTGCAACTGTTGCGTTCCTTGTTGTAAGAAATATTTACTTTGAGGATTAAGGGGTTGATTTTGCATCCAGCACAGGGTAGCCTTAATTTCTTTTGCCGGATCTATTTTTTCAATGCAGCTGGTTTTTATAATACTTGAACCTCTTGATATATCAATATCATCCTCAAGGATAAGGGTGCCATTTTCTCCTTCATTTAAAGCAGAAACGACTTCACAATAACGGTCAATTTGCTTGATTTTAGAGTTGTAGCCCGAGGGAAAAACAGTTACATCATCTCCTACACGAAAACAACCGCTGTTTACTTTGCCCGCAAAACCACGATAGTCGTGATGAGAATTTAGCTGAGGACGAATGACCCACTGTACTTGTAAAACAGTTTCTTCTTTACGGGATTGACGATAATCAATATTTTCGATTAAGTTGAGTAAGGAAGGTCCATCATACCAGGGGATATTTTTTGAAGGACTTGTAATATTATCGCCCTGTAGGGCAGAAACAGGAAGAAGGTGAATTTGGTTTTGATTTTCTTGTGTCAAGTGTAAAACGTCTTCTTCTATCTTTTTGAATTTTTCAGCATCATAGCCAATCAAATCCATCTTATTGATGACAAATATCAAATGATTTATTCCAAGAAGTTGTGTGATGTTATAATGACGTTGTGTTTGCTCTAGTACTCCTTTTCTTGCGTCAATCAGAATAATTGCAGCATCAGCGTTAGACGCACCTGTGACCATATTGCGCGTATATTCTACATGACCCGGTGCATCCGCAATGATAAACCGTCTTTTATTCGTTTTAAAAAAAATATTTGAGATATCAATGGTTATTCCTTGCTCTCGTTCGGTCAATAATCCATCAGTAGCAAGAGAAAAATCAATGTAGTCAATTCCTTTGCTTTTACTTTTTTGAACGATGTGGTCCAATTGATCTTCTTTGAGGGATTTTGTTTCATACAACAATCGACCAATAAGAGTGCTTTTGCCGTCATCAACACTTCCTGCAGTAACAATGCGTAATAATTCCATAGTGATTTGATTAAAAATAACCGACTTTTTTACGTTCTTCCATCGCTCCTTCAGAGCGTTTATCATCCATACGAGCTCCTCTTTCTGAAAAAGATGAAGCTTTAATTTCTCGTATGATTTCGTCTAATGTCGAAGCTTCAGAGAGCACTGCTGCCGTACACGACATGTCACCTACCGTTCTGAATCTAACGGTTCTTTCTTGGATGATATCTTCTGAGATGTTGTGAAATTCACAGCGGGGCATCCACTGACCCTCCCTTGGATAAATTTCTCTTTTGTGTGCAAAATAGATGCTAGGAAGTTCTAATTTTTCTTGTTTTATGTATTCCCATACGTCCAACTCTGTCCAATTGCTTATGGGAAATGCCCGAACATTTTCGCCTGTATGAATGCGCCCATTTAAGAGGTCAAATAATTCAGGGCGTTGTAATTTTTCATTCCATTGCCCAAAGTCATCTCTTACAGAAAAAATGCGTTCTTTTGCTCTTGCTTTTTCTTCATCCCTCCTTGCACCTCCGATACAGGCATCCAATTTTAACTCCTCAATGGTATCGAGTAACGTAGTGGTTTGTAAGCTGTTTCGGCTAGAATATTTTCCTTTTTCTTCTTGAACTTTTCCTTGGTCTATGCTTTCTTGGACCGATCCAACAATCAATTGTGCATTGTATTTATCAACCAAATAATCCCGGTGTTCTAGGGTTTCTTGGAAATTGTGTCCCGTGTCTATATGAAGTAGAGGGAATGGAATTTTTCCTGGATGAAAAGCTTTCGCACATAGATGTAGGAGGACAATAGAATCTTTTCCTCCTGAGAAAAGTAAAGCAGGCCGATTGAATTGCCCTGCTACCTCTCTGATGATATAAATCGCTTCTTCTTCTAATTGTTTTAAAACATTCATTTTTGATCGATTTGGTGAAGTCCACATTCTTTTTTACTATTTTCCCACCACCAGCGACCGGATCGAATATCTTCTCCTTTTTCTACAGGCCGTGTACATGGCGCACATCCAATGCTGGGATAGTTCTTTTTATGCAAGCTGTTTTGTGGGACATTGTATTTTTCCAGATAGGCAACAACTTCTTCTATTGTCCAGAAAACCAAAGGATTAAATTTGATTAACCCAAAGGAGGTGTCATACTGGAAGAGGTCAAAATTTTCTCTAAAATGACTTTGTCCCCCTCTAAGTCCAGTGATCCAAACATCCACCCCGCGCAAGGCTTTTTGTAAGGGGTCAATCTTACGGATCCCGCAGCATTCTTTTCGGTTTTCTACAGAACTGTAAAAGCTCTTAGGACCTTTTTTAGCCAATAAGGCCTCTACTTTTTTGGCGTCTGGAAAATAAGGTTCAATGAGTTGATCATATTTGTTTACAGTACGGTGATAAACTTCGTATGTTTCTTCAAAAAGCCGTCCGGTATCTAAGGTAAAGACAGAAATAGGATATTGATTGCGAAAAATAAAATCCGTTAGCACTTGATCTTCTTGACCAAAAGAAGTAGAAAAAGCCATTTTTCCAAGACTGCATTTAATAAGCGCATCAAAAGCCTCTTTTAACGTTTTGTTTTTAAAAGATTCGTTCAATTCTTTCAATAGCTCTCTTTCCATAATTTAAATGTTTTTACCCCACTGGATTTTATTCCAGCTGCGTTCGTGAAAAAAATACAAGACCATTTTTGTAATCAATTCAAACCCACCTATGGAGATTGCATGATTAAAAGTTCCCGTAATGATATAGGCGATTAAAACAGTATCAAGAGTGCCAACAATGCGCCACGAGATTGTTTTAATGAGACTCCTTTTGACTCCGTCACTCTTTTGGACCTCTTTCTGTTGTTTTAAAATCAAATCAGTCATTTTTTATAAAGATATAAACCTATAGGTTTAGTAGGTTAATAGAAAAATAAATAAGACACAGTGATTAAACTGTGCCTTATTTGTTTAGTTAAAAGCTTGCTTTAGATCGGCTTTTAGATCTTCAATGTCTTCAAGACCCACAGAAAGGCGAACAAGGTCTTGCGTTACTCCAGTTTCTTTTTGCGACGCTTCATTCAATTGTTGATGCGTTGTGCTTGCCGGGTGAATGATCAATGATTTTGAATCTCCGATGTTGGCTAAAAGAGAAAATATCTTTGTTTCATCAGCGACTTTTTTTGCAGCATCAAAACCACCTTTAAGTCCAAAGGTAACTATACCACTTTTTCCTTTAGGAAGGTAGGCTTCAGCTAAACTGTTGTATTTGCTCGATTTTAATCCCGGGTAGTTTACCCAAGCCACCTCTTCTTGTGCTTCTAGCCAAGTTGCAATTTCCAAAGCTGCTTTTGAGTGTTGTTGCATACGTACACTTAGGGTTTCCAATCCTTGCACAATTTGAAAACCATTGAACGGGCTCAAAGCGGCTCCAAAATCCCGTAGTCCTTCGATACGCACTTTAGCGATAAATGCTGCTGGGCCCAAGGCTTCGTGATAAACGAGACCGTGATATCCTGCGGAAGGTTCAGTAAATTCTGGAAACAATCCATTTCCGTAATCAAACGTTCCGGCATCTACAATGACTCCTCCCATTGCGGTTCCGTTTCCGTTGATGAATTTGGTCAAAGAGTGAATTACAATATTGGCACCGTGTTCAATAGGGTTCAGAAGGGCAGGCGTTGCTACGGTGTTGTCAACCACAAAAGGCACTTTTGCATTTTTCGCCTCTGCTGAAATTGCTTTTAGGTCAAGGACATCCAGCTTTGGATTTCCAAGAGATTCTGCAAAGAAGGCGCGGGTGTTTTCTTGAACGGCTTTCCCAAAGTTTGCAGGATCGTCAGGATCTACAAAAGTGGTGGTAATTCCCAAACGGGGAAGGGTAACATTCAGAAGGTTGTACGTGCCTCCGTACAAACTATTGGAAGCTACAATATGATCTCCAGCTTTTAACAATACCATTAAAGCTGTAGCAATGGCTGATGTTCCAGAAGCTGTAGTTACAGCAGCGATACCGCCTTCCAAGGCAGCCATACGTTGTTCCAACACATCGTTTGTCGGGTTATTTAGTCGGGTATAGATGTATCCCGGTTCTGCAAGTGAAAATAAATTTGCTGCATGATCTGCATCATTAAATACATAAGCGGTAGATTGATAAATAGGTACCGCTCTTGTTCCTTGTGTATTTCCTACATCATGTCCTGCGTGCAAGGACTTTGTGTCAAAGTTTAGATTTTCCATTTTTAAATTTTATGGGCCAAAAGTAAGGCAAGAAATATAAATAACCAAATAAACCTATAAACTTTATAGGGATTACAGGTTTTTGTTTTAATCTCGCTATATTTGAAAATAATTTTTCAATTGCATGATTTCAAAAAAGTGTAAATACGCCATAAAAGCGCTCCTTTATTTAGCAGACAATCAATCTGAGGGAAGGTCTATTTTTTCAACAGAAATAGCTGAAAAGGAAAAAATCCCACAAAAATTTTTAGAAACCATTCTTAGAGAATTACGCAATTTTCAATTGCTACAAAGCAAGCGTGGAAAAACCGGAGGCTATAAATTACTCAAGCAACCCTCTGAGATAAAACTCACTGAATTGATGCGCATGATGGACGGCCCTATAGCTTTGTTGCCATGTGTCTCTTTAAATTACTACGCTCCATGCGAAGAATGCGATGAAAAGACATGCACCATCAAACCCGTATTTGAAAAGGTTCGCGATCAAACCCTTTCCGTTCTTGGAAATACGACCATCGAAATGATGCGCCACTAACCACTCTACAAGAGGCAATCAAAGGAAAAGCAAACGACAAATCCTTTGTTATAATCCGCTTATATAACTCCCTAAGGCGTCTTTGAATTGAAAACCTTCTAGGGTGCGGTATTTGTTTAATTTTTTATTGGCCTCTAATCCCCACAATAAGAATTCCATCATGAAATGCAGGTCCTCTTTAGCACAATCGGGCTGATGGGTCTTAATAATGTTTTGAATATCGGGAAGATTTTCTAGGGTGTCGCGATACAAACCATCGTCAAGTGTATCTTCTAAAAACAGTTCATTGTCACTAAAAAACCAGCCCAACAATTTGTCGTAAGGACCTTCTTGGTCTTGCTTCTCTAATTTATTTATTTCAGGAAAATAAGAAGGAAATAGTGTTTTACAAGCTTGAGAAATCAAGTGATAGGAAATTTGTTCTGCGCCCTCTTGCTCCCCTTCATAAACCAATTCTACTTTTCCGTTGATGGCTGGGATAATGCCTAAAAAGTCAGACATCCGAAGGCTGGTGTTGTTTTCTCCTGAAACAAGCATTCGTCGTTCTGCAGTGCTGATTAGATTTTCAAAAGCGGTAATGCTCATACGAGCACTTACGCCACTTTTCGCATCTACATACTCGCTTTTGCGTGCTTCAAAACCAATTTGCTCCAATACATCTCTGGCCAATTCAGGGATGTGTATTTTACCCGTTAAATTTTCAGAAAGACGAACTTCTTGTGCTGTTATGGCTTTTGCGATGTCTCGATTATTTGGATAGTGGGTGAGAATTTGTGATCCAATACGGTCTTTTAAGGGGGTCACAATACTGCCTCTGTTGGTGTAGTCTTCAGGATTTGCGGTAAAGATAATTTGGGTTTCTATGGGAAGGCGTAATTTGAACCCTCTAATCTGTATTTCTTTTTCCTGTAGTATAGAAAATAACGCTACTTGAATCCTGGCTTGTAAATCAGGCAGTTCGTTGAGCACAAAAATACAGCGATGTGCTCTAGGGATCATCCCAAAATGAATCACGCGTTCATCGGCATAAGAAAGCTTTAGATTCGCAGCTTTTATAGGGTCAACATCACCAATTAAATCGGCTACAGTGACGTCAGGTGTCGCCAGTTTCTCAAAAAAGCGATCGTCTCGGTGAAGCCAGGTGATGGGGGTGTCGTCTCCCTTTTCTGTGATGAGTTCCTTCGCTTCTCTGCTGATGGGTTCTAGTGGGTCATCATTAATTTCTGATCCTGTAACAACTGGAATCCACTCGTCTAGCAGTTGGGTCATTTGCCGTGCTAGACGTGTTTTTGCTTGCCCTCTGAGTCCTAATAAATTAATGTTGTGACCTGAAAGAATAGCTCTTTCAACATCTGGAATGACCGTATTTTCATAGCCAATTAATCCTTCAAAAGTAGCCTGTCCTGATTGAAGGCGCGCTCTCAAGTTTGTAGCCAATTCTTCTTGTATGCTTTTTGGGCGATAATCTGTTTTTTTTAGGGCCCCTAAAGTGGCAATGCTGGGTGAACTCATAGTCTGTTTTTTTCTTTATTCTAAGCGTTTTTTTCTGTTTTTTTCATAGTCTTCAAAAATCATTTCCCCCAAGCCTTTAAGACCTGTGAAAAAGGCTTTCCCTCGGTTGGCTTCTGTAAAGGTGCGGACAAATTGTTGCAAGTAGGGATCTTGAGCGATCATGAAAGTGGTGATTGGAATTTGCAGTTTTTTTGCCTGGCGTGCCATGTTGTAGCATTTTTCAACAATGCTGTCGTCCAAGCCTACACTGTTTTTGTAGTAGGTGCCGTCGGGCATTTTTAAGCAGCTGGGTTTTCCGTCCGTAATCATAAAGATTTGTTTGTTGCTATTCTTCTTGCGGCGCAGGATGTCCATGGCCAATTGCAAGCCGGCAACAGTATTGGTGTGGTAAGGACCTACTTCTAGATAGGGAACCTCTTTTAATGAAATGGGCCAAGCATCGTTTCCAAAAACCAAGATGTCTAGCGTGTCTTTTGGGTAACGGGTGGTGATGAGTTCGGCCAAAGCCATGGCAACTTTTTTTGCTGGAGTGATTCGGTCTTCACCGTATAATATCATGCTGTGGCTGATGTCAATCATCAAAACAGTACTCATTTGAGTTTTAAAAAAACTGTCTTCTACCACCAAATCATTGTGTTGTAAGGTAAAATCCTGTCCCACCGAACGGATCTGTGCATTCTTGATGCTTTGGGTCATGTCTATCTTTTCAAGGGCATCCCCAAATTGGTATGCCTTAAATTCCCCGGTATTGTCTTCTCCTTGCCCTAGCTTTTTGGTTTTGTGATTGCCGCTGTTGGATTTTTTGAGTTTCCCGAAGATCTGCTTAAGGGCATGTTCTCTCAAAAGTTTTTCCGTCTTAGGGGTAAGGCTCATCCCGTCTCCTTTACCACTGCTCCCTGGTTTCTGTTGGATGTATGATTTTTTTAGAAGGTCTTCTATAAAATCATCGATGGTGTAGTTTTCATCAGTCAATTGGTATTCACGATCCAATTCTCTCAACCAATCAATGGCTTCATCAAAATCTCCTGACGTATGGGTTATGAGCTCTTTAAAAATCTCAAACAATCGCTCAAAAGGCGTTTGATTTTTTGGACGCGCTTTTGTAAACCGGATTCCAAGGGAAGTGATTTCATATTTCATAGCCTTTAAAAATACGGCTTTTTAGTAGACTTATTGCTTACTTTAAGCAGAAAACTAAGGATAATTTTAGCCAATGAAAGATCACTTTTACGGGCTTTAAAACCGATCCGTTTAAAAATATCGCTTGCGTTGCTTTATTGAGAAAGGGTTAAAATTTTTAGCACTGTATAAAGGAGAAGAAAGATCAAGTAGTTGCAATTGCATAAAGCCTTTTATAAAAACGGGATTCTATTTATCCTTGGGGACAAAAAAAACGAATATTAAACAAGAAATCACTTAAAATTCATATATTTGCGCACATTCTAAACTAATGATTGGGAGACTTTTAGTCCCCTTTTTTTTTAAATGGATTTTAAGAAACGCGTAGAAGAATTATTGAACGAAGCTTTGACAGAGCAAGCGGATTTGTTTCTGATCGATTTGCGTATTGGGGCGGACCATTCCATTCGTGTTATTCTAGACGGAGACCACGGAGTGACGCTTGAACAATGCATGCAGGTAAGCCGTAAAATAGAACACAACATGGACCGTGAAGAAGTTGATTTTTCACTTGAAGTTGGTTCTGTTGGAGTGGGCTCACCCTTGGTTCAAACGCGACAATTCATAAAAAACATTGGTCGAAAACTAGAGGTTAGGGTAGAAAATAAAGAATACAAAGGCAATTTGGTTCAAGCGGATGAAGCCTCAATTGTACTTGAGTGGAAAGCTCGTGAACCCAAGCCAGTAGGTAAAGGAAAAGTAACAGTAACAAAAACTAAAACTATAGATTATAGCCTGATAGACGAGGCTAAAGTGATTTTAAATTTATAAGAAAAAGCCATGGAAAATCTAGCACTGATTGATTCGTTTTCGGAATTTAAAGATGAAAAATTAATTGACAGAGTCACATTAATGGTGATTTTGGAAGAAGTGTTCCGAAACACTTTAAAGCGCAAGTTTGGATCTGACGAAAATTTTGACATTATCATTAACCCAGATAAAGGGGATTTGGAAATATGGCGAAATAGAATTGTAGTTGCTGACGGAGCTGTTGAAGAACCCAATCAAGAAATTGAACTAACTGCAGCCCGTAAAATAGAACCTGATTTTGAAGTAGGAGAAGACGTTTCTGAGGAAGTGAAATTGATTGATTTGGGAAGACGCTCTATACTTTCACTGCGTCAAAACCTTATTGCTAAAATTCACGAGTACGACAGTACCAATATATTCAAGCAATTCAAAGAGTTGGAAGGAGAGTTGTACACTGCAGAGGTGCACCATATCCGTAACAGAGAAGTGATTTTATTGGACGACGAGGGCAATGAGTTGATCTTGCCAAAAGACCGTCAGATTCCTTCAGACTTTTACCGTAAAGGAGATAACGTAAGAGGGATCATTGACAGCGTAGAATTACGTGGCAATAAACCTAGAATTCTGTTTTCAAGAACTTCTCCAAAATTCTTGGAAAAATTATTTGAGCAAGAAATTCCAGAAGTATTTGATGGCCTAATCAACATTAAGAATGCGGTGCGTATTCCCGGAGAAAAAGCCAAAGTAGCTGTGGACTCCTATGATGATAGAATTGATCCTGTAGGTGCCTGTGTTGGGATGAAAGGATCGCGAATCCATGGCATCGTTAGAGAATTGGGGAACGAAAACATCGATGTCATCAATTACACCAACAACCTACAACTATACATCACCCGAGCATTGTCTCCAGCTAAAGTAAATTCCTTGAAAATAGACGAGGAGAACAAACGCGTACAAGTATTTTTAAATCCAGAAGAAGTATCAAAAGCCATTGGAAAAGGCGGAACGAATATTCGTTTGGCTGGACAACTTACCGGATTTGAAATTGACGTGTACCGTGAAGGTGTAGAAGAGGATGTAGAATTGTCTGAATTTTCAGATGAAATCGATGCATGGATCATAGCAGAGTTCCAAAAAGTTGGCTTAGATACCGCCAAGAGTATATTGGAATTGGAACTTGTAGATTTAGTAAAACGCACCGATTTAGAAGAAGAAACCATTCAGGAAGTTATTAAAATATTAAAAGAGGAGTTTGAAGAATAAGGCATAGGAAATAAATTCCCTATTTTTGAACTCGAACATTGAAACTGTATGTCAGATCAACCCGTAATACGATTAAATAAAGTTCTTCGCGAACTCAACATTTCTTTGGACCGCGCTGTGGAGTTCCTTTCTTCAAAAGGACATGAAATTGAAGCTCGCCCAACAACTAAAATTGCCCAAGAGGTTTACAATGTGTTGTTGGATGAATTTCAAACAGACAAGTCAAAGCGCGATGCCTCTGCTGAAATCAGCGAGGAAAAACGTAAGGAAAAAGAAAACCTGCGTATAGAGCAAGATCGTTTAGAACAAGAAAAACTAGAGCGGGAAAAAGCACGCCAAGAAGTGATTAAAGCACGTGCTGTATTGAATAAACCCAAGGCAGTAGGAAAAATTGATCTGGAACCTAAAAAGGAAGAACCTCAGACAGAGCAACCAAAGCCGGCACCCAAATCGGAAAAACCAAAAGCAGAAGCGCCAAAAGTAGAAGCGCCAAAAGCAGATGTGCCAAAACAAGCCCCTACAGAAGCCCCAAAAGCGGAAGTGCCAAAAGTAGAAGCGCCAAAAGAAGTCGAAAAAAAGGAAGAAGCGCCAAAAGAAGTTGTTGCGGAAACGTCAGAAAAACCGGCGGAAACTCCTTCTCAGGAGAATGAAACCATTACGACCAAATACACCAAACTTACGGGTCCAAAAAAGACGGGACAAACCATTGACTTAGATAAGTTCAACCAAAAAGAAAAAAGTGTAGAAGATGCGCGTAAAAAGAAGCGCAAACGTATAAGTAAAGACACCGGTGGTGGGAATAGACCCGGCGGCGCAGGCGGCAACCAGAACAGAAGAGGAGGTCAACGTCAGCGACCACGCCCAGCAGCTGCTCCAAAAGTAGAGCCTACCGAAGAAGAAGTACAAAAACAAATCCGTGAAACCCTAGAAAAGCTTCAAGGGAAATCCAACAAGTCCAAAGGGGCAAAATACCGGAAAGACAAGCGTGTTCAACACCGTCAAAAGACTGAAGATGAACAAGCTCAATTGGCAGCGGAAAGCAAAATTTTAAAGGTAACGGAATTCATTACTGTTGGAGAGATCGCAACTTTAATGGAAATCGGTAGCACCGAAATTATTTCAACCTGTATGAGTCTGGGTATCATGGTGACCATGAACCAACGTCTAGATGCAGAAACGCTAAGTATAGTAGCAGATGAATTTGGGTATCAAGTAGAATTTGTGAAGAGTGATTTGGAAGAAACCTTTGAAGAAGAAATTCAAGAAGATGAATCCTTGCTCTCATCCCGCGCACCTATTGTGACCGTTATGGGTCACGTTGATCACGGGAAAACTTCATTGTTGGATTATATTCGAAGTGAAAATGTAATTGCGGGAGAATCCGGAGGGATAACCCAACACATTGGTGCTTATTCTGTGGTTCTTGAAAACGACCAAAAAATTACATTTCTAGATACACCAGGGCACGAGGCGTTTACTGCGATGCGTGCGCGAGGTGCGCAAGTAACCGACATAGCCATCATTGTTATTGCTGCAGATGACAGCATCATGCCGCAAACCAAAGAAGCGATAAGCCATGCACAAGCTGCGGGTGTTCCTATTGTATTTGCCATTAATAAAGTTGATAAGTCAACGGCAAATCCAGACAAAATCAAAGAGGGCTTAGCGGCAATGAACCTTATGGTTGAAGAATGGGGAGGGAAAGTACAATCTCAAGACATTTCTGCCTTAAAAGGAACAGGGGTCAATGAATTATTGGAAAAAGTACTTTTAGAAGCTGAACTTTTAGAATTGAAAGCCAATCCCGAACGAAAATCAAAAGGAACCGTTGTAGAAGCCTATTTAGATAAAGGGCGAGGCTATGTGTCTACCATTTTAGTTCAAACAGGAACACTGCGTATTGGAGATTATATCTTGGCTGGAAAGCATTCTGGAAAAGTAAAAGCCATGTTCGACGAACGCGGTAATGATTTAAAAGAAGCTCCACCCTCTACACCTGTATCCATCTTGGGACTGGACGGTGCTCCCACAGCCGGAGATAACTTCAACGTTTTAGAAGATGAACGTGAAGCCAAACAAATTGCTGCAAAACGCACACAGCTGTTACGCGAACAAAACGTTCGTACTCAGCGTCACATTACCCTTGATGAAATCGGAAGACGTATTGCGCTAGGAGACTTTAAAGAATTAAACATCATCTTAAAAGGTGATGTAGACGGATCTGTAGAAGCCTTAACAGATTCCTTACAGAAGCTATCTACAGAAGAAATTCAGGTGAACATCATCCATAAAGGAGTAGGTGCCATTACGGAATCGGACGTGCTTTTAGCTTCCGCTTCAGATGCCATTGTAATTGGATTTAATGTACGTCCGATGGGCAATGCCCGAGTGATAGCAGAAAAAGAGGAAATAGACATCCGTTCTTATTCTATCATCTATGACGCAATTAACGATGTTAAAGATGCCATGGAAGGAATGTTGTCTCCGGAAATGAAAGAAGAGGTAACTGGAAATGCTGAGATTCGCGAAACGTTTAAGATTTCAAAAATCGGAACGATTGCAGGATGTATGGTTACTTCTGGGAAAATCTACCGCAATTCAAACATTCGAATCATCCGAGAAGGCGTAGTCCAATATTCGGGAACGCTGGCCTCGCTTAAACGCTTCAAAGACGATGTTAAAGAAGTAGCAAAAGGATACGATTGTGGACTTCAAATTAAAAACTACAACGACATCAAAGTAAACGATGTGATTGAGTTCTACACCGAAGTAGCGGTCAAGAAAAAACTATAGGTTATTCGGCTCTAGTAAAAAGGCGTTCGGGTACTGTTTGCGCAGTTCTTCTAAACGTCTATTGGCCTTCAAGAAATCTTTAAACCTGCCTACCCTAACTTTGTAGTTCGGCGTTTCAAAGCTCAACTCAATTTCGATTTCTGGAAATTCTATCTTAAAGGCATCAAATACTTCTTGAGCACCTCTTGCGTCCCCATTGTAAATCTGAATCGCATAATATTGGCTTGAGAAGCGTTCGCGATTGATTTCCTTTTTTAACTCCACCAATGTTTCAATTTTTTCTTGACTATTCATCTCTTCAGGTTGCGATTGCGCAAAAACTGTTGAAGGAATGAAGGCTCCAAAAAAAAGAGCAATTGAGAATTTAGATAGGCTATATTTCATCTCACAAAGAAATAAAAAAATACTCGAGATCTGATTTTGCTCCACAGATTATACCTTTTATTTAGAATTGATATAAATTAGTAATTTACGATAGTTAGCTTTTCACTTCCGGGCTTTGTGTCGTAAATTTGTGCTGGATTTTAGCTCATCCTGACGATGAATCAAATATATTATTTAATTATAGCATGAGGAAGAAAAGCCTTGGCGCTGTCGCGACTATGAAATTATGCCTTGTTTCTATGGCATTGCTGTTGTCGACAACTCTTGTCAATGCACAAGAGGCCGACCCTGCCGCTGGAAAAAAATTATTCAATGCCAACTGTGCTGCTTGTCACAAGCTGAACAAAAAAGCTGTAGGTCCTGCGCTGAAAGGCGTAAGTGCCAAGTATGACAAAGAGTGGCTTTACAGTTGGATCAAAAACAGTGCTGCCATGATCAAATCTGGCGATGCACAAGCTGTTGCCATTTGGGAAGAGTATAACAA
>CBFIJA010000003.1:0-64163 GCA_965662875.1 Candidatus Arcticimaribacter sp. | reverse complement strand
AATCATGCTGTCTGAAAGGATAAATAGCAAAACGCCCCACACCAATAGGATTCCAGTTTTTCTCTCCATGGCAAGGTGGTATTGAACACTCAAATACCCCACCAAACACAAAGTGGTAGCATATAGAGCTACGGGGAGTTTTAGGGTTCCCATTAGGGGCAATAGCAGTAACAACATTAAGACGAGATAAAGTAGGTAAACACTGGCACTGCTTTTCAGCTTCTGAACTTGAAGTTCATTTTTTAACCTTGAATTTAGCGCCCTTAAAATCAGCTGAATGTAACAGACTTGAGCTCCCCAAAAACTTCCTATTCCCAGAATAAAAAACAATTCTCCGTCTGGAATTAAAAAGAGATCCCCAAGCCATGAAAAAAACAAGGCCATAAAGAGTTTTTTATTCGTGGGTTCTTGCGTTTGAGCGTATAAAAAAAGGAGGGGCATCAAGGCTGCTTTACACCCCATGGCCAGTGTGGGATAGTCAAAAATTAGTCCCGTTAGATTCCCTAAGGCTGTCCCCACAAAAAGTACTAAAAAAAATACAGCTCTCTTCAAAGCAATTAATTTGTATACTCTAATATACGTTTTTTTATCAAACTTTTTTCACAACATAGGTGACAATTCCCCAAATGGTCAGTTCGTTTTCCTCGGTTACTTTTATGGGTTTGTATTTTTTGTTTTCGGGCATTAAAAAGACAGCATCTTCTTCGATTTTAAGGCGTTTTACTGTGAATTCTCCATCGATAAAACACACGGCTATGGCATTGTTTTCGGGTTCTTTACTGCGGTCTATGACCAGCAGGTCCCCATCGTCTAGTCCTGCGCCTTGCATGGATTCCCCAGCTACGCGTGCATAAAACGTCGCCGATTCATTTTTTACTACTTCTTGATCGATGCTGATGCGCAATTCTTTAAAATCATCTGCTGGCGAAGGGAAGCCTGCAGATACCCCTTGGTGTGCCATTTGTACCCTAGCCGGTTTTTCTTCGGTGGGTTTAAAAAAAATCAAGTGAGGTGTTTTGTCTTTTTTCATTTCTTTTTTGCACTTACGGTAATGATTTCGTTTAGCTCAGTAGTGTAGCGATTCGATAGATGTTCTTGTCGCATTTTCCACGTCTTGTTTAAATCTTGTGTAGCCAATTTGATCCGGTGGGGTCCAAAGCGTTTGTGGATACGATCAATGGCCTGCATTAGCGCATCGTGCTGATCAATTTTTTCATGAAATAAATTCAACTGTCGATGCGCAGAAGGGGTAAGTCCCAAGAGAATTACGCCTGCTTTTTTGTATTCAATTCCCGGCTTAAAAATACTTTTCAATCCCATCAAGGCGTATTTGCTTAGCGTTAGGCTAGAGTCTGTAGCATAAGGCAGAGTGACGACACAGCTGTTTCGGTATTGGGGAGTATTTTCTTTGAACCGGTTAGAGCGAACAAAGACCATCAAAGCGGCACAGCTGGTTTTTTGTCTGCGAAGCTTTTCGGCACAGCTGTTGGCGTAGGTAGAAATGCGTTCTTGTAAATCGTCGTATTCGGTATAATGGGTCTGAAAGCTGCGCGTGGTAGCAATGGATTTTTTGGGTGCTTGTACTTCTTCAAGTTGAATGTACGGCAAGCCTAGAAGGTCTTTTTTTAACCTTAACTCTAGTACACTCATCTGTTTTCGGATCCAGCTGTCCGGAAGGTTGCAGAAATCATAAGCCGTATGAATGCCCTGTGCCTCTAGGCGTTTGCTGTGTTGCCTTCCAATCCCCCATATGTCTTTTACGGCAGTCCATTTCAGTGCTTTTATCCGTTGTTCTTCGGTCTCGATTACGTAAACACCGCCGGTTTTTTTGGGGTATTTTTTGGCGATCCGATTGGCGATTTTAGCTAAAGCTTTGCTCGGTGCAACCCCTACAGAAACGGGAATGCCTGTCCATTGCATCACCTGCTTTTTCATTTTTCTCCCGTGGGCGTCCAAGTCAAACCGATTGAATCCTTTAAATTCAAGAAAGGCTTCATCGATGCTGTAAAGTTCAATGTTTGGACTATAGCTTTCCAAGATGCTCATTACGCGGCTACTCATGTCTCCGTAAAGCGGGTAGTTGGACGAAAAGACCTTGATGTTTTTTTGCTCGAAGGTAGACTTGTACTGAAATGCGGGAGCACCCATAGGAATGCCTAATGCTTTGGCTTCATTGCTGCGTGCAATGACACAGCCGTCATTGTTTGAGAGAATGACGATGGGTTTCCCTTCCCATTGCGGCTGAAAAACGCGTTCACATGAGGCGTAAAAATTATTGCAATCTACCAGTGCGTACATGTTTCAAAAGTAGGAAATAAATGCGGCACAACTTTCTCCTAAAAAGAACATTTTTTGAGATTAAATGGACGTAGAAATTCCTCAAATCCCCCAATAAATGTTATAAAAAAGGAGGACCTAGAGTAATCAACTCTCGTTAAAAGTTGTAATTTTACTTTAGATTTTAGTAAGGATCCACAAATGGATAAATATTCTTTTTTAAATGCAGCGCATACGGGTTATTTCGCCCAGATGTATGACCAGTACTTACAGCATCCGGACAGCGTAGAGCCTAGCTGGCGTGCTTTTTTCCAGGGCTTTGACTTTGGAATAGAAAACAGTGACGGTGCTGCAACGTCTACTGAAGTACCCGAACATTTGCAGAAAGAGTTTAAGGTAGTTCAGTTGATAGATGCGTATAGAAAACGCGGACATTTATTTACAAAGACCAACCCGGTTCGAAACAGTAGGACGTATACGCCTAATCTAGAGATTTCGAATTTTGGCCTTACACAAGATGACCTTTCAGCGGTTTTCAATGCGGGAGAAACGATGGGCATTGGTCCAACCACCTTGGCAGAAATCATCTCGCACCTAGAACAGATTTACTGTGATTCAATTGGTGTGGAGTACATGTATATTCGGGATCCTGAGAAAGTAAACTGGATCCAACAGCGTTTGAATGTCAACAACAATCATCCTGATTTTTCAAAAGAGCAAAAAAAGCACATCCTTAAAAAATTGAATCAAGCGGTTTCATTCGAAACCTTTTTGCATACCAAATACGTGGGGCAAAAGCGATTTTCACTGGAAGGTGGAGAATCGTTGATTCCAGCTCTAGACGCCGTAGTAGAGGCAGCCGCAAATCAAGGGGTAGAAGAATTTGTAATGGGAATGGCCCACCGTGGTCGCCTAAATACACTGACCAATATTTTTGGAACATCCCCCAAAGACATCTTTTCCGAGTTTGACGGAAAAGATTACGAAGAGGTTGTTTTTGATGGGGATGTAAAATACCACTTGGGGTGGACATCAAAGCGAACGACTGACTCGGGGAAGAAAATCAATATGAATATAGCGCCCAATCCATCTCACTTAGAGACTGTAGGCGCAGTTGTAGAAGGGATTACTCGGGCAAAGCTTGAGAAAAAATACAATTTTGATACCCATAAAGTGCTTCCTATTATTGTACACGGAGATGCTGCAATTGCAGGTCAAGGTCTTCCTTACGAAATAGTGCAAATGGCGCGCTTGAAAGGATACGGAACAGGAGGAACAGTGCATATAGTTGTAAACAACCAAATAGGATTTACAACAAATTATCTAGATGCACGTTCCAGTACCTATTGTACAGACGTAGCCAAAGTGACTTTGTCGCCGGTTTTACATGTCAATGCAGACGATGCTGAGGCTGTGGTTCATGCAACTTTGTTTGCCTTGGATTACAGAATGAAGTTTGGTCGCGATGTGTTTATAGACCTATTAGGGTATAGAAAGTACGGCCACAATGAAGGCGATGAACCTAGATTTACTCAGCCCAAATTGTACAAAGCCATTGGGCAACATAAAAACCCAAGAGAGATCTATGCAGATCAGCTCATTGCGCAAAACATCATAGATGCGGGTACTCTAAAAGAGATGGAAAAAGAGTACAAAGCCTCTTTGGAAGTCAATCTTGAAGATTCACGAAAGATTGAGAAAACGGAGATCACTCCTTTCATGCAAGACGAGTGGGGTGGATTTGAGCGCGTGACAGAGCAGGAAATGATGCAAGACATCGATACATCTGTTTCCAAGAAAACGCTGACCCAAGTCGCGGAAACCATTACCAATCTTCCTTCTGACAAAAAGTTTTTACGAAAAGTTCAAAAACTCATCGGTGATCGCCACAAAATGTTCTTTGAAAAAGATGCAATGGATTGGGCCATGGGAGAAATGCTCGCCTACGGAAGTCTTCTAATAGAAGGATTTGATGTTCGTATTTCCGGTCAAGATGTAGAAAGAGGAACCTTTTCTCACCGTCATGCCGTTTTAAAGGCAGAAGATTCTGAAGAGGAAACTCTTTTATTGAATCACATACAAGAGGATCAAGGAAGATTCAGGATTTACAATTCTCTCCTTTCCGAATACGGTGTTCTAGGTTTTGATTATGGCTATGCCATGGCGAGCCCAAATGCCTTAACCATTTGGGAAGCTCAATTTGGTGATTTTAGCAATGGTGCTCAGATCATGATTGATCAATACATTTCTTCTGCAGAAGACAAATGGAAACTTCAAAATGGAATCGTTCTTTTATTGCCTCACGGATATGAAGGACAGGGAGCAGAACATTCCTCTGCACGCATAGAACGTTACTTACAGCTTTGTGCAAAAGACAATATGTATGTAGCCAATTGTTCTACCCCGGCAAATATGTTTCACATACTTCGAAGACAGATGAAGTCTAACTTCAGAAAACCATTGATTGTATTCACTCCAAAAAGTCTACTTCGCCACCCTTTGGTGGTATCTCCTTTAAAAGAGTTTACATCGGGACGTTTTCAGCCGCTTATCCCCGATACAGAAGTTACCGCACAGCAAGCTAAGAAGCTTGTGTTTTGTACGGGTAAATTCTATTATGACCTGTTGAAAGCAAGAAAAGAGAAAGATGCAACGGATGTGGCGTTGGTTCGTTTAGAACAATTGTTCCCTCTTCCCACAGCGGAAATGCGTGAATTACTCCAGTCCTATGCCAAGGTAGAAGAAGTAGTGTGGGCACAAGAAGAGCCGCGCAATATGGGGGTTTGGTCGCATTTATTGTTGCACTTACCCGAAGCTGCAAACTTCCGTCCAGCCACCCGAAGGTTTTACGGAACCCCTGCAGCAGGGAGCGCTACCCGATTCAATAAGCGCCACCAAGAAGTGATCGAATATGTTTTTGATGCCTCCAAAGACAACCTAATACGCAAGACAAAATAAATACCGTTTTTTATGATTTTAGAAATGAAAGTCCCCTCACCCGGAGAATCCATCACGGAAGTAGAAATAGCTCAATGGTTAGTTGAGGATGGGGATTATGTGGAAAAAGATCAAGCCATTGCAGAAGTAGATTCTGACAAAGCCACTTTAGAACTTCCAGCCGAGGTAAGTGGAACCATTACCTTAAAAGCTGAAGAAGGTGATGCTGTTGCCGTGGGCCAAGTAGTCTGTCTTATAGACACAGAGGGTCAACCCGCTGAAGGAGGATCTGCTGCCACTGTTGTAGCAGAAAAAACGGAAGAAGCACCTCAGGCAGAAGCTCCTGCAGCAGTAGAAAGCAAAACCTATGCGACCGGGACTGCATCTCCGGCGGCAAAAAAAATACTGGAAGAAAAAGGCATTACAGCCACGGAGATAAAAGGAACAGGAAGAGACGGTAGAGTAACCAAGCAAGACGCCATTGATGCTGTTCCTGCTATGGGAACGCCTCCTGTTCATGGAGTTCGGGAAACGTCTTCCAAAAAAATGTCACTCTTACGAAGAAAAGTGGCAGAAAGATTGGTAAGTGCTAAAAATGAAACGGCAATGTTGACGACCTTCAACGAAGCCAATATGTCGCCTATTTTTGCATTGCGAAATCAATACAAAGAACAGTTTAAAGAAAAGCATGGGGTAGGACTTGGCTTTATGAGTTTTTTCACCAAAGCTGTAGTTCGTGCTTTGAAAGAATTCCCAGATGTAAACTCTATGATCGATGGCGACCATCAAATTAAGTTCGATTACTGTGACATCAGTGTTGCCGTTTCGGGACCTAAGGGCCTAATGGTACCTGTTGTTAGAAATGCAGAAATGCTCTCTTTCCGCGGAGTTGAAGCTGAAATTAAACGTTTGGCAATTCGCGCAAGAGACGGTCAAATTACTGTAGATGAAATGACTGGCGGTACCTTTACCATCTCCAACGGTGGTGTTTTTGGATCCATGTTGTCTACGCCGATCATCAATCCCCCACAGTCTGGAATTCTAGGCATGCACAATATTATTGAGCGGCCAATAGCAGTAGAGGGGAAGGTAGAGATTCATCCGATGATGTACCTTGCACTTTCGTATGATCACAGAATCATTGACGGTAAAGAATCTGTTGGATTTTTGGTAGCGGTTAAAGAGGCCCTAGAAAATCCTGTAGAATTCTTAATGGACAATGATCCTAAAAAAGCGCTTGAGCTTTAATCGTTTAGGAACATATATTTTAGCCTATAATCAATAACGACCTTGTGTTGGAGTAGAAAGTCTGCTCCAATGATACCATCGATGGGTTTGGCGCCTTGTTTTTTCAAGCTGGCGTTGATGTGTTCCATGTCCAAAATCATAAAAGAAAAATCAGGCAGTTTGATGCTTCCCAGTTTTAGGCCACAGGGTTTGGATTGTATCGCAGCTATCTTTCCTTCTGAAGCGCCAGAGGCTTCAAAAGAATCTCCATCTGTCTCCATGGCATAGTCTTCCATGCGCGCCCAATTCAAGCAACTGTTAGAGGCTCCTGTATCAATAAGCATACGCGCTTTTACGCCATTGATTCGTGCCTTGCACAACAGATGTTGCGTAAGGTTGAATCGCAGTTTTACTTTTTTTATGGACATCATTCAAAAGTACATCTTTTGTTCTTAGGTCGAAAGCCCTACTTTTGCTCCATGAAAATAATAGACACGCATACACACTTGTATGCAGAGGCATTTGATGAGGATCGAGCGGCAGTAATTGAAAAAGCACTTGCGTTAGGTGTTCATCGTTTTTATTTACCCGCGATTGACAGCACTTATACCGCTGCTATGCACGCGCTAAAAAAGAACTACCCTGAACAGGTTCATTTAATGATGGGCTTGCACCCTACCCATGTAAAGGAAAACCATCAAGAGGAGTTGAATCATGTTAAAGCACAATTGGAAGAGCATGAATTTTGTGCTGTTGGAGAAATTGGAATTGACCTGTATTGGGATAAAACCTTTATTCAGGAGCAAACTTTTGCATTTGAGCAACAAATTCTTTGGGCGAAAGAAAAAAATCTTCCCATTGTTATTCATTGTAGGGATGCTTTTGACGAGGTTTTTGCTGTTTTGGAAAAACATAAAGGTGAAAGTTTAAGCGGAATTTTCCATTGTTTTACCGGCACACTCTCACAAGCGCAGCAAGCCATTGCTTGTGGCATGAAGCTGGGAATAGGAGGGGTGGTTACGTTTAAGAATGGAAAGATCGATCAGTTTTTGGATCAAATTCCGTTGTCAGAAATTGTCTTGGAAACCGATGCGCCCTATCTGGCACCCGTACCTTACAGAGGCAAGCGCAATGAGAGTGCGTATATATTGGAAGTACTCCAAAAGGTAGCAGCAATATATCAGCAAACAGAAGAAGAAATTGCTGCTGCAACAACAGACAATGCTTTAGCTGTATTTTCTAGGAAAATTTAATTTCTCTTAAAATTTCATAGCTGACTTTTTTTTTGTTAATTCGACAAAAATTAGAGAGGTGGCCGAGCGGTCGAAGGCGCACGCCTGGAAAGTGTGTATACGCCAAAAGCGTATCGAGGGTTCGAATCCCTTCCTCTCTGCAAAAAAATTATTTTAAGTAGTATTTTTTTTTATCTTTAAACCTTTAACAAACTAGAACATAAATTTCATTAAAATGAGAAAATTATTCGTTGCCCTTGTAGCTAGCATTTTTATGGTAGGACCTTCTGCCCATGCAAATACAATTGACGTACAAATGGAGAACATTCAAACGATTGTTCAAGATGAGGATACAGCAGCTCCTGCTGAGTCAGCTTCATTTACACAAGAATTAAAGACGCGCTTCATTGAAGGAGGTCCAGGATTTATGGGAATTGTATTGATCTGTCTTATTTTAGGTCTTGCAATTGCTATTGAAAGAATTATTTTCTTGAACCTTGCGACAACCAACACAGCTAAACTTACTGAAGGGGTTGAACAAGCTCTTTCCAGTGGAGGAGTTGAAGAAGCAAAGGAACTATGTAGAAACACAAAAGGACCCGTTGCTTCAATTTTCTATCAAGGCCTAGACCGTGTTGACGAAGGCGTAGAAAGTGCTGAAAAAGCAGTTGTTGCTTATGGTGGTGTACAAATGGGACAATTGGAGAAAAATGTTTCATGGATTTCATTGTTTATTGCTCTTGCACCGATGCTCGGGTTCATGGGGACAGTAATCGGGATGATTCAAGCCTTCGATAAGATTGAAGCTGCAGGAGACATGCAACCTTCACTTGTTGCAGGGGGGATTAAAGTAGCACTTTTAACAACCGTATTTGGTTTGGTCGTGGCGATTATCCTTCAGATCTTTTACAACTACATTGTAGCTAAGATTGATGCTATTGTAAATGACATGGAAGATGCTTCCATCACTTTAGTAGATATCCTTGTAGCCCACAAGAAGTAGTAATTCTAAAAGATTTTAAATCATGAATTTTCAAAAAATAGTTAAAATAGTTGCCGCTCTTATTGGGGTTCTAGGGATTGTTTTCCTTTTTAGAATCATTGGAGCAGGGGACGAAGAAATCAAAATGGCTGCCCTTATGGGAGACTATAGCCTGGTAAGTCCTTTGGTTTCCATTGCACAGTTAACATTATTAATTGCTGTACTTGGTACGCTGATCTTCTCTTTGTTGGGATTATTTTCTGACGGGAAAAAGCTCAAAAAAGCCCTGATTTCAGTTGGGTTTTTAGGTGTCATAGTGTTGATTGCCTTCGCATCTTCTACCGGTGTAGAAACGCCTATGAAAGATGGAGAAATTCTTTCCGCTTCTGGCTCGCGCTGGGTAGGAACTGGAATTAGAGTGTTCTATTACTTGGCAGTGATTGCCATCGGAGCAATGGCTCTTTCAGGAGTTAAAAAATTAATTAAAAAATAAAGCAACATGGCAAAAAGAGCAGCACCCGAAGTAAATGCGGGATCCATGGCTGATATTGCATTTCTGCTTTTGATTTTCTTTTTGGTTACCACAACCATTGAGACTGACTCTGGGATCAATAGAAAGCTACCTCCTACAGATGAGGTTGTAGATCCGCCAATCATCAAGCAAAAGAATATTTTCACTGTTGTTGTGAATAAATACAACCAGTTGCTTGTAGAAGAAGAGCCAATGGAAATCAGTGATGTACGTGCAGCCGCAATGGAGTTCCTCGATAATGGAGGAGGTCAAGGTGAAGAAGCGTGTAATTATTGTCAAGGAAAAAAAGATCCTGCATCATCGGACAACCCTGAAAAGGCAATTATATCCTTGAAGAATGACCGTGAAACGGAATACAAAGTTTACATCGCCGTTCAGAATGAATTGGTAGCTGCATACAATGATCTTCGTGATCGTGAATTTGCACGTCTGAATCCTATGACAGGAATGACCTATGTAGAAGCACAAAAGCGTTATGATGATCCGCGTACTTCAGCAGATGACAAAGCCAAACTGAAGCCAATGTTGGATGAAGTAAAAGCAATGTATCCGCAAAAGTTATCGGAAGCAGAGCCAAGTAAAACCAAATAATAAGAAAGCATATGTCAAAGTTTAAAAAGAAAAAAGGAGGAGATTTGCCGGCAATTTCTACGGCCTCCCTACCGGATATTGTCTTTATGCTATTGTTTTTCTTTATGGTGGCTACTGTAATGCGTGACAGCACGCTTATGGTAACGAATTCACTGCCTGCTGCAGATCAAATTCAAAAGCTCGACAAGAAAGACCGTGTGATGTATATTTATGCAGGAAAACCTTCTACGCGTTATTCCGATAAATACGGAACACAAGCACGTATACAGTTGAACGATAAGTTTGCTACTGTTGGTGATGTTGGACCATTTGTTCTAGCAGAAAGAGCCTCTAAGCGTCAGGAGCTACAAAATGTACTTACGACTGCGTTAAAGGTAGATGGAGAAACCAATATGGGACTAATCTCGGACATCAAACAAGAGTTGAGAAAGGTAAATGCGCTTAAAATCAATTACACAACACGTGTAGGCGATTACACGCAGAATCTTGATTAATTTTTTTTGTAGACATTAAATTAAAGGCACTCTTTTGAGTGCCTTTTTTTATGGCTTTAATATTAATTGTAATTTTATTCTATGAAGTACAATGGCCTCTTCATCTTGGTGTTTTTTTGTTCATTCCTTCGCAGTCAAGAAACGGATTCTTCTTACAAAGAAGATCAGTTTTATGTAAGTGCTAGTTATGTTGATGTTAAAAATGAAATTCCTCAATTCAAGCAGTTTGGTTTTTCGCGTAGTTTTCAGCTTGGGTACCTCCGTGATCTTTCATTAACCCCCTCAGGACAGCGTGCTTTAGGAATTGGACTGGGATATGGGTTTGATTATATCATTAGCAATCTAAATGTTGAAAACACCTTAGATGCTTCCCAGTTTATTCTTACATCTCGCTCTATTTTATCCGCTAAGCATAGATACTCCAGACATTTTATTTCATTGCCCATTGAATTGCGTTGGCGTACATCCACCCCGGAAGCGCATGATTTTTGGCGGATTTACGGGGGCTATAAGTTAAACTATCATTTTTTAGATCGTATAGATCCTTTTTACGGTCGCCCAAAAAACATAAAAAACAATATTGACCCGTGGCAACACTCCTTGACCTTGTCCATGGGTTACAATACTTGGAATTTATATTTTGAGTACGGATTGAACTCCTTTTTTACGGAAGATACAATGTCACAGCAGGGAGAGACGTTGGACTTGCGTGCCCTAAAGATTGGCTTAATTTTCTACTTGCTATAGCTCTTTTCTTAAGCGGGCAACTGGATAGTTGAGTTGCTCTCTGTATTTTGCTACGGTTCTTCGGGCTACTTTATACCCTTTTTCTTTTAATTTATCCGCGAGCGCATTATCTGCCAAAGGCTTTCGCTTGTCCTCCCCATCAATTAAGTTCTGCAGAATTTTTTTTATCTCTAGTGTAGAGACTTCCTCTCCATCGGCATTGGTTAACGATTCAGAAAAGAAGGTTTTTAAAAGTTTTGTTCCATAAGGGGTGTCAATGTACTTGCTGTTAGCTACCCGTGATACCGTAGAGATGTCCATGTCAATTTTTTCCGCAATGTCCTTTAAAATCATCGGTTTTAAATGGCGCTCATCTCCACTCAAAAAATATTCTTTTTGATGTTCTACTATGGCATTAATGGTCAAATACAGGGTTTGATAGCGCTGCTGGATTGCTTCTATAAACCATTGGGCAGCATCTAATTTTTGTTTGATGAATTGTACCGCCTCCTTTTGGGATTTGCTTTTAGTTTGGCTCTCCTTATAGCCTTTTAGCATTTCTTGATAGGTATTTGATACATGTAGTTCTGGAGCGTTTCTTCGGTTTAAAACGACGTTGAGTTCTCCATTTTCAATCGTCAGTGAAAAATCAGGGACAATGTGTGTGTTTTGGAAAACCCCCGAAAGTGACCCTCCCGGTTTGGGATTTAACTTTTCAATTTCTTTAATGCCATTTTTAAGCATCGTTTCGTCCACATCAAATTTGTCTTGAATTTTCTTGTAGTGCTTTTTTGTGAACAGATCAAAGGCCTCTTGAATGATGCGTGTAGCCATAATAATGTCTACAGTTATGCTCTTTCGTTCCAGTTGCAACGATAAGCATTCTTGTAAGTCTCGCGCAGCGACTCCAGGAGGATCTATTTCTTGAACTTTCTTGAGGACGCCTTCAATTTGTTCTTCGGTCACCAGAATATTCTGTGTAAAAGCCAAATCGTCTGCAAGATCCAAGAGGCTTCTTCTCAAGTAACCGCTATCGTCTATACTACCGATGAGGAATTCAGCGATCAGCTGCTCCTGATCCGTTAAAATCAATGCCCCAATTTGTGTTTTTAAGCTTTCATGAAAACCAATACCACCCGAAAGAGGAACACTTTTTTCTTCATCATCAGCACTGTAATTGTTCGCGCTTAATCGGTAAGAAGGGATTTCATCATCACTCAAGTAGGCATCTATATCGATGTCCTGAGTGTCAATTACGTCATTTTGCTCTTCGTAAAGTGGATCGGTGAGATCGGTTTCTTCCTTTTCCTTTCCGCTTTCTAGAGCTGGATTTTCTTCAATTTCGTTTTGAATGCGCTGTTCAAAATCCAAGGTGGGCAATTGAATCAACTTCATCAACTGTATCTGTTGTGGAGACAGTTTTTGGGCAAGTTTAAGCTGAAGTTGTTGTTTTAGCATGATGGTTTGGAGTCTATCCTAAAGATACAAAAATCTCCTGAGCTTAAAATGATGCGTTCTGAGGTGTTCTTGGAAAAGGAATAACATCACGGATATTTCCCATTCCTGTTGCAAATAAGACCAAGCGTTCAAATCCAAGACCAAATCCACTGTGTGGTGCGGTTCCAAATTTTCTAAGGTCCAGATACCACCACAATTCTTCTTCTTCAATGCCCATAGCTTTTATACGTTCTTGTAGAACATCTAACCGTTCTTCACGCTGTGATCCCCCAACAATTTCTCCGATTCCGGGGAATAAAATATCCATTGCACGGACGGTTTTGCCATCCTCGTTTAAGCGCATGTAAAAGGCTTTTATTTTTGCAGGGTAGTCGAAGAGAATTACGGGTGTTTTAAAGTGTTTTTCAACCAAAAAGCGTTCGTGTTCTGATTGTAAATCTGCTCCCCATTCTTCGATGATGTAATCGAATTTTTTCTTTTTGTTGGGTTTAGAGTTTCTGAGGATTTGAATGGCTTCAGTATAACTGACGCGTTTAAACTCATTTTCAACCACAAAATTTATTTTCTCCAACAAGCCCATCGAACTTCGTTGTGCTTGGGGTTTGCTTTGTTCTTCTTTTGCGAAGCGTTCATCTAAGAAATTTAGATCTTCCTGACAGTGCTCAAGCACATATCCTAAAACAGATTTGATGAATTTTTCGGCCAAATCCATATTGTCGATAAGGTCATAAAATGCCATCTCGGGTTCGATCATCCAAAATTCGGCTAGGTGCCTAGTCGTATTAGAATTTTCTGCTCTAAAAGTAGGACCAAAGGTATACACCTCACCCAATCCCATAGCGTAGGTCTCGGCTTCCAATTGTCCTGAAACGGTCAGGTGGGTTTCTTTGCCGAAAAAATCTTCGGTATAGTTTACATCTCCCTCTTCATTCAGCGGGGGATTTTTTGAATCTAAGGTGCTTACACGAAACATTTCTCCTGCTCCTTCAGCATCACTTCCTGTAATGATCGGGGTATGTACATAATGAAAACCTTCAGTTCTAAAAAAATCATGCACTGCAAAGGACAAAGCTGCTCTTACACGCATCACCGCACTAAAGGTGGCTGTTCTAACGCGTAAATGTGCTTTTTCACGGAGGAACTCAAAGCTGTGTTTCTTTGGTTGTATAGGATAGGTTTCAGGATCAGCGGTTCCGTATAAGTGAATGTCACTCACCTGAATTTCAGATGCTTGACCTTTCCCACTGCTTTCTACATACTGTCCTGTGATTTTAACGGCTGCACCCGTAGAAATTTTTCGAATTAAAGCATCATCGAAATTTTCATAATCTACTACGCATTGCAGATTGGCTAGGGTAGATCCATCGTTTAATGCAATGAAACGATTGGCACGAAAGGTTCTTACCCAACCCTGTACGGTGACTTCTTGGCCTTCTGCTGTTTGTGTTAAAAGGTGTTTTATTTTACTACTCATGCGTATAAATTTGTGGCAAAGATACGTTTTCCCGAAAAAAAGTAAGCTTATTTTTTACTTCCTTTCCCTTGGCTTTCCGTGTCTATGATGTTGATTTTAGGTGCTTTCAAAACATTTTCATTGGATACTGTTTTTTCCAATGAAATAAGCAAAGAGGGAAGTAGAATCAGATTGGCCAACATGGCAAACAATAAAGTTGCTGAAACCAATCCGCCTAAAGCCACTGTTCCGCCAAATTCTGAAGACATAAAGACTGAAAAACCAAAAAACAAAACGATGGAAGTGTAGAACATGCTGACTCCAGTTTCTTTTAAGGCTGCATAAACAGAGCGTTGGATTTTCCATTTGGATGCGATTAATTCTTGTCGGTATTTGGCTAAAAAGTGAATGGTGTCATCCACAGAAATTCCAAATGCAATGCTAAAGACAAGTATCGTCGAGGGTTTTATAGGGATTCCTAAAAAACCCATCATTCCTGCTGTAATCAAGAGCGGCAAAAGATTTGGGATCAAGGAAATCAAAATCATTTTGTAAGAGCGGAACATATAAGCCATAAACAAGGCGATCAGGAAAATAGCCAACGAAAGGGAAAGGATTAGATTTTTAACCAAGTACTTAGTTCCTTTCAAAAACAGCAAAGCCTTTCCCGTTAACCGTACCTGATAGCGCTCTTCTGGGAAAATTTTGGCAATCCCCTTGTTTAATTCGGCCTCTATTTCCTCCATCCTTTCGGTATCAATGTCTGTCATGTAGGTGGTCATTCGGGCATATTGTCCCGTTTCGTCTACATAATTACTCAAGACATTCTCATTGCTGTCGGTTTTTTCTGTATCAAAATAGGATAGGATAAAACGATTTTCTTGTGCACTTGGGAGTTGATAGTACTTTGGGTTTCCATTGTAGTAGGCTTGTTTGGCGTACTTAAGTGCATTTACAACAGAAAGGCTGGGGGACAGTTCCGGAATTTCATCAATTAATTTAGAGAGCCGTTCCATTCTCTTAAGGGTAGACAGCTTCATGGCCCCATCTTTTCGTTGGGTATCAATCAATATTTCTAAGGGTACAATTCCTTCAAACTCGCGATCAAAGAATAGAATGTCTTTAAAGAAAGATTGCTTTTTTGGCATGTCTTCTAAGATGCTTCCTGAAATTTCTATTTGATACATCCCTATGATACTCGTAATAAGGGCAAAGAGTGTAATCATGTAGGTGCTGATGCGTTTGTGACGCACTTTGTTTTCCATCCATTTTACAAATCGATCAATTGATTTGTTTTTGAGGTGGTTTAAGTGCTTTGCTTTGGGCAAGGGCATAAAGCTGTATGCAATGGGAATTACCAAAAGGGAGAGAATGAAAATTCCAATGACATTGATGGAAGCGATAATCCCAAACTCCTTTAGGAGCTTGCTGTTGGTTAAAATAAAAGTGGCAAATCCAGAAGCTGTAGTTAGGTTTGTCATTAGGGTGGCATTCCCAATTTTAACAATCACCTGCTGAAGGGATTTGATTTGGTTTCCGTGTTTGGCGACCTCTTGTTGATATTTATTGATCAAAAAGATACAATTGGGTATACCAATGACAATTATTAAAGGGGGAATAAGTGCGGTAAGCACAGTAATTTCGTACCCTAAAAACCCTAAGGTGCCCAGCGCCCATGCCACTCCGATTAAAACCACGACCATGGATATAAGGGTCGCTCGCATTGAGCGAAAAAATAAAAAGAAAATCAAGGAAGTGACCCCCATCGCGGCAAACACAAACATTCCAATTTCATCTACGATGTTTTGTGCATTTAAGGTTCGGATGTAAGGCATTCCAGAGCTGTGAACCTTTAGCCCGGTTTCTTTTTCAAAGGAATCAATTAAAGGAATAAATGTCTTAAAAATAAATTCTTTTCTTGCTGCAGAGTTCACTACTTCGGGCTTCATGTAAATTCCGGTTCGTACACTTTCTGAAGTCGGGTTGAAAAGTAGATTCTCAAAAAAAGGCAGTTCTAAAAAAAGGCGCTGTTTTAATGCATCTATTGCCAAACTATCCTCTGGGACAGAAGTCAGTAAAGGTTCAAATTCAAACTTACCCTTATCCGTGTTTTTAGTTAAAACTTGGAGGTTTTCAAGCGATAGAACAAAATCAATTTCCTCGAAAGCGTTTAGTTTTTGACTTAACGTATTCCAAGCGGAGAGTTTTTCTGGGGTAAATAGATCTTTGTCTTTAACGGCAATTACAATGACATTGCCTTCTTCCCCAAAAAGGGATAAAAAATCATTGTAGCGAATGTTTTCTGGGTGCTCATCCGGAAGAAGATTGGCTTCTGTAAAGGTAAAACGCATGTACTGCCATTGGCTGGCCCAAAAGAGCGTAACGCCGATGAGTGCAACAATAAATGCAATTCTATTTCTAAGTATGAGGCGGGCTATAGCTTCCCAAAAACTCCATTTACTTTTTCTTTTCCTAGCCAAGCCCTGTGCGTGATTTTAAAACGGGTTATACCGTCAAGATTTCTTTTTCTTTTATCTGATAGATGGCATCTGTTTTTTTGATGAAATCATCTGTCATATTTTGAATGTCAATTTCACAGTTTTTCTGCTCATCTTCAGAAGCCTCAGTTTTTTTGATTTCTTGATTGGCCTCTTTTCGCGCGTTTCGAATGCTGATTTTAGCATTTTCTACTTCGCTTTTTGCCATTTTAGCCAATTCTTTTCTTCGTTCTTCTGTCAGGGGCGGAACATTAATGATGATGGATTCTCCGTTGTTCATTGGGTTGAATCCAAGGTTTGCTACCATGATGCCTTTCTCTATTTCAGTCAAAAGTGACTTTTCCCACGGTTGAACGCTTAAGGTTCTAGCATCGGGTGTGTTCACATTGGCGACCTGACTTAGCGGGGTAGGGGTTCCGTAATATTCTACCATAACGCTACTAAGCATCACAGGATTGGCTTTTCCTGCACGGATGTTAAGGAGTTCTTTTTCCAGGTGTTGGACTGCCTGGGACATGCTTTCCTTTGTGGAATCGATGATAAAATTTAATTCTTCGTTCATGACATTTATTATAAAAATACAGTGGTTCCAATATTTTCTCCTTGTACAACTTTATGGAGGTTGCCCTGGGTGTTCATATCGAATACTATAATGGGTAAGTTGTTTTCTTGACTCAAGGTAAAGGCTGTAGTGTCCATTACTTTTAGACCCCGTTTAAGGACTTCTTCAAAAGAAAGCGTATCGAATTTAATGGCCGATTTATTTTTTTCAGGATCTTCATTGTAGATACCGTCAACGCGGGTTCCTTTTAGGATGACATCGGCATTAATTTCTATGGCACGCAATACGGCTGCAGAATCGGTTGTAAAAAATGGATTTCCTGTACCCGCACTAAAGATTACGACTCTTCCTTTTTCTAGGTGGCGCACTGCTTTGCGTTTAATGTAGGGCTCTGCAACGGCTTCAATTTTTAATGCTGTCTGCAAGCGGGTAGGGACATCGCAATTTTCCAATGCGCTTTGTAAGGCCAATCCATTGACAACTGTAGCAAGCATTCCCATGTAATCTGCTTGTACACGGTCCATGCCTTTACTGGCTCCGGAAACACCTCTAAAGATGTTTCCGCCACCAATCACGATGGCAATATCTACTCCAGCTTGATGCAAATGTTTGATTTCTGTGGCATACTCATGAATACGTTTGGGATCAATTCCATAGGCTTGATCGCCCATTAAAGCTTCTCCACTTAGTTTAAGTAATATGCGTTTGTATTTCATAGGAATTTTTGTTCTAACAAATATAAGCAATATCGGGTCATGAAGAAATGTCCCCGAAAAGAAAAAGGACGGCTATTAAAGGCGTAAAGATTTTTCAAATTCTGAAATGCTCAAGGCTTTGTCTACTCTAAATTCACCAATGGCTGTTCTCCGCAAAGCACTTAGATGGGCTCCACTGTCCAAAGCCTTTCCAAAGTCATGTGCAAGAGAGCGTATATATGTGCCTTTAGAGCAACGCACTGAGAAGTCAACTTCTGGCAGCTCTACTCGAGTAATTTTAAAGGATGATATTTCGACTTTACGGGATTTTATGGTGACTTCTTCTCCTGCTCTAGCATATTCATACAAACGTTTTCCATCTTTTTTTAGCGCTGAAAATACAGGTGGGTATTGCTCAATTTCCCCAATAAATTGTTGTGCAACTTTTTCGAGTAATGGTGGATGGATATGGTCTACAGGAAAGTGTTGATTTATTTCAGTCTCAAGATCGTAGGAAGGGGTCGTTGCGCCTAAAGTAAAAGTTCCGGTATATTCTTTTTCTTTTCCTTGATAATCTGCAATTTTTTTGGTCATTTTTCCAGTGCATAGAATCAAAAGGCCACTGGCAAGCGGGTCTAATGTCCCGGCATGCCCTACTTTGATTTTTTTTAAGCCGTACTGTTTACGAATCAAATACCTTATTTTATTCACGACTTGAAAAGAAGTCCATTCTAGATCTTTATCTACTAAGATCAATTTTCCCTCTAAAAAAGGATTTGTGTCGTTTTTCATGTTAAAGCAATTCCGATAGCAATGCAGCCTACAATTATACAATAGAAGCTGAAATATTTTAGTTGAGCATTTTTCACCAAAGAAATCATCCATTTGCAGGCCAACAAACCTGTGATAAATGCGCTGATAAACCCTATAATCAAGGGAAAAATCGCAGGTGCACTAGACGTACTTTCGAATGCTAACATGCTTTTTGCCATGCTTCCTAAAATCAATGGAATAACCATTAAAAAAGAAAATCTCGCGGCCTTTTCTTTATCGATCCCAAGCAAAACTGCAGTGGCGATGGTGGCTCCACTTCTCGATATTCCTGGAAGTATAGCGACCGCTTGCATTAAACCAATGCCAAAGGCAGAGGAATACTTTACTTTCTTGTCGGTTTGTTTGGCACGATCCGCTAAAAAAAGCAATACAGCCGTAAAGCACAGCAATAGGCCAACAGCAAATAGGTTTCGATGAAAAAAATGACTGATTTGATCTTCTAAAAAAAGCCCTACAAAAGCTGCGGGAATCATGGATAGAACAACCTTTAAGCTAAATTGTAATGCCTCGTTGTTTTCAAAGGCCAAAAGACCTTTAAGTATTTCATAAATGTCTTTTCTGAAAATGACTACCGTACTCATTGCAGTAGCGGCATGAAGAACGATGGTAAAGAGAAGGCTTTCTTTTGGCAAAGAGGTATCGCCCAAAATGTATTTTCCCAATTCAAGATGACCGCTAGAGGAGACGGGTAAAAATTCGGTTAATCCTTGGATGATCCCTAATAATAAAGCAGTAAGCCCGTCCATTTATTTTGCTTTAGCTCCTGTTAAAATGGAATATATAGCGATGCCAAAACCCAAAAGCACCAAGCTTGGAGCAAGACGGATTCTTTGAAAACTAAAAATTTCAGGATTAAATACATTTGGATCGTCACTTCCCCCTCCGGTCATAAGAAAAAACCCTAGACTAATTATAGCTATAGAAATACCGAGAAAGCGGTAGTTTCTCTTTTCAAAAAGGAATTGCTTTTGTGTCGGTTGATTTTTTTTCATAACGTTAGTTTACAGCGTCTGTTGTGAGATTCAAAAAGCGTTGGGTGGCAAAGAAAGTACTCAATGCAGTGATGAGAATTCCTAAGCCCAAAACAAAAGCGTATATGCTTCCAACTTCTATCGGGTTTTGTAAAAGATTAAGTTCTGGAAAACGGAGATCCAATTCATACAACAAATAGGACAATCCGCTTAGCGCAATTAAAGATCCAATAACACCCAGCTGAAGGTGTTTCAGGATAAACGGTTTGCGAATAAAACGTTTGGTTGCTCCCACCAATTGCATTGTTTTAATGATCAATCGCTTGGAATAAATAGACAAGCGTATAGAACTGTTTATGAGTAAAATAGCCACTAAAATAAAGACACTTGACAGTAAGACAATCCACTGAGTGATTTTTTTTATGTTTTCGTCTAATATTTCTAGAAGAGGTTGATCGTAAACGATTTCATTTACATAGCTTTTTTCTTCTAGTGTAGATTTTAATTCACTTAGTAGCGCGGGAGAAACATAATCCGCGTTAAAATATACATCCATTGAGTTCAGCAGAGGGTTGTACCCTAAAAAGCTCATAAAATCTTCCCCAATTTCGTTGGCATGCACCTGAGCCGCATCTTCTTTTGATACAAACTCGATGCTTTTAGTGGCTTTACGCAATCCCAAGCTTTTTTGTAGCTGTTTTATCTCTATCGGTTTCGCGTTGTCATTGATGTAAATGGTCAAGGCAATTTGTTCTTTAAAATGATCGGCTACTTTTTTGGAATTGAGGAGCAATAAGCCCAAAATCCCCACCAAAAAAAGTACTAGAGAGATGCTGACAACTACAGAAAAGTAAGAGGAAATTAATCGTCTTTTTTGAAATTGATCTTGTTTTGTCACTAAGTGTGGGTATAAATGTTGGAGTAAAAATACTAAACGTGAAGGAAAATGTATTCTAAGAGAGCGTTAAACTTTTTCCTTTGCCTCATTCGCAGTATTTTAGCGCGACAAATACGACTTTCATGGGGTATAACTTCAGTTCAATCGAAAAAAAATGGCAAGCCTATTGGGCCGAAAACCAGTCTTTTAAAGCAGACAATCAATCCTCCTTACCAAAATTCTACGTTTTGGATATGTTTCCGTATCCCTCTGGCGCAGGGCTTCATGTTGGACATCCTCTAGGCTATATCGCTAGTGATATTTATGCCCGTTACAAACGACACAAAGGGTTTAATGTTTTGCATCCGCAAGGATACGATTCTTTTGGGTTACCTGCAGAACAGTATGCCATTCAGACAGGTCAGCATCCTCAAATAACAACGGAAACCAATATAAACCGATACAGAGAACAACTGGATCGTATGGGTTTTTCCTTTGATTGGACTAGGGAAGTACGCACTTCTCAACCTGAATATTATAAATGGACCCAGTGGATTTTCCTTCAATTATTTGATTCCTATTACGACATTAAAAAAGACAAGGCATTGCCGATAGCGCATTTAACAGCGCTTTTCGAAAAGGGGGGTTCAGCTGGGGTTCATGCCATTTGCGATGCTGATGCTGAAGCGTTTTCTGCTCAAGATTGGAATCAATATACGCAGGAAGAAAAACAAAAAATACTTTTGCACTACCGTCTAACGTACCTTTCTGAAACCGAAGTAAACTGGTGTCCAGAGTTGGGGACCGTCTTGGCCAATGATGAAATCATCAACGGTGTTTCTGAAAGAGGAGGTTATCCGGTAACTAAAAAGAAAATGAAGCAGTGGAGTATGCGCATAGGTGCTTACGCAGAAAGGCTGCTGCAAGGTTTAGAAACCATCGATTGGCCGGAGCCTTTAAAAGAAATGCAACGCAACTGGATAGGGAAATCTGTGGGTGCTTCGGTTCGTTTTCAAATCCAAAATCATCCTGGAGAGATTGAAGTATTTACAACGCGTCCGGACACTCTTTTTGGGGTGACCTTTATGACCCTTGCACCAGAATTGGATTTAGTGCTTGAGATTACTACTGCAAGTCAAAAACAGGCCGTTGAAGAATACATAGACAAAGCCTCCAAACGTTCTGAAAGAGAACGTATGGCAGACGTAAAATCAATTAGTGGAGTGTTTACTGGGGCTTATGCCATCCATCCGCTGACACAAGAACCCATTCCCATTTGGATAGGCGATTATGTCCTTGCCGGTTACGGTACAGGCGCGGTCATGGCAGTACCTTGTGGAGATCAGCGCGATTATGATTTTGCAAAGCATTTTGACTTGCCCATTAAAAATATTTTTGAAGGTGCTGATATCAGTGAAGCGGCCTTTGCCGAAAAAAGCGATAGTGTTCTTCTTAAAGATTCTGATTTTCTAAACGGTATGACCTATGCTGCTGCAATGAAAAAAGTAATTGCTTACATTGAAGAAAAAGGATGTGGAAAAGGCACCATTAATTACAGGTTACGCGATGCCATTTTCAGCAGACAACGCTACTGGGGAGAACCCATTCCCATTTATTATAAAAACGGATTACCACAGCCCCTTGATTTAAAACACCTGCCGCTAGAACTGCCAGAGGTAGAGCACTATTTACCAACTCCGGAAGGAGCACCACCCCTTGGCAATGCTGAGGATTGGGCTTGGGATGTGGCAGAAGAAAAGGTGGTGAGCAACACCCTAATCGACCATAAAAATATTTTCCCCTTAGAGTTGAATACCATGCCGGGTTGGGCAGGTAGTTCCTGGTACTTTTACCGCTACATGGATGCCAAAAACGATCGTGTTTTTGTTTCGAAAGAAGCGGCAAATTATTGGCAAGAAGTGGATCTTTATTTGGGAGGAAGTGAACACGCAACGGGGCATTTGCTTTACAGCCGATTTTGGCAAAAGTTTTTGTTTGATTTGGATTTACTTCCAGTAGATGAATATGCTAAAAAGCTTATAAACCAAGGAATGATTTTGGGAACATCGGCGTTTATCTATCGAAAAACGGCTACCCAAACCTATCTTTCCAAAGGCCTGATTGAGGGTCAAAAAGTTGAACCTATTCGCGTAGACATCAGCTTAGTCAATGGTGCTGAAGAGTTAGACGTTGAGGGATTAAAAAAGTGGTTGCCTGAGTTTACAAATGCTACATTTGAATTAGAGAATGGAAAATGCATTGTACACAGGGAAGTAGAAAAAATGTCAAAATCCAAATACAATGTAGTGAATCCTGATGAGATTTGCGACACTTTTGGTGCTGACACCCTTCGCATGTATGAAATGTTCCTAGGTCCTATAGAACAAGCAAAACCATGGAATACTGCGGGAATTTCTGGGGTGCATTCTTTTCTGAAAAAGCTATGGCGCCTTTACCATCCTGAAGATGAATTTTCGGTTTCAACAGCGCCGCCAAGCAAGGCAGCACTTAAAGCTTTGCATCAAACCATTAAGAAAGTAAACGAAGACATTGAAAACTTTTCGTTTAATACATGTATAAGTTCTTTTATGATTTGCGTCAATGAACTCAGCAAGCTTAAGTGTAATGAAAAAGCAGTATTGGAACCTTTAACCATCTTATTGGCTCCGTTTGCGCCTCATATATCAGAGGAATTATGGGAGCAATTAGGCCATTCAGGAAGCATATCGAAAGCAGCTTTCCCTATTTTCGATGCGAAACATGTAGCGGAATCCACTAAAGAATACCCCGTTTCCTTTAATGGAAAAATGCGTTTCAAGCATGAATTTTCCTTGGAATTAGGGCCTAAAGAAATCGAAGCTTTAATATTAAAAGAAGAAAAAACGCAACAATATTTAGAGGGGAGAACCCCTAAAAAAGTAATTGTTGTCCCCGGTAAAATAATTAATATTGTAGGATAATGTCAGTTGAATGGATTGGTTTTTTAGCGGCGATATTGACTACTGGCGCATACATTCCTCAAGCCTATAAAATTTGGAAAACCAAAAGTGCAGACGGTGTTTCATTGACCATGTATTTTGTCATGTTGACAGGCGTTACCCTTTGGGGAATCTATGGCATACTTATTGAAAGTTATCCTATAATCATGGCCAATGTGATTAGTTTTATTTTATTGGGTACGATAATAGGGTTTAAATTAAAACAAAAATAATATGGGAACCTACTACCTTATCATCATCGGTTTTGCACTCATCAGTGCAGCGGTGAGCAACAGATTAAAATCAAAGTTTAAAAAATATTCGAAATTAAATCTCCGCAATGGACTTTCTGGAAAAGAAATTGCAGAGCAAATGTTAACCGATCACGGGATAACAGATGTTAAGGTCGTTTCGACCCCTGGGATGCTGACGGACCATTACAATCCAAAAACAAAAACGGTTAACTTAAGCGAAGGGGTATACAGTCAGCGCCATGCATCTGCGGCAGCTGTCGCAGCGCATGAGTGTGGGCATGCTGTTCAACACGCTATTGGTTATGAATGGTTACAAATGCGTTCTACACTTGTTCCCATGGTGAATGTTGCTTCACAGCTTTCAATGTTTGTAATATTTGGGGGACTAATTTTAGCGCAGTCTATGGCCTTTGGGCAAATGGTAGCCTATGGCGGTGTTGCACTTTTTGGAATGGGCACTTTGTTTAGTTTTATAACCCTTCCAGTGGAGTACGATGCAAGCAATAGAGCAATTGCATGGTTGAAGCGTAAAAATATGGTGAGCCGTCAAGAACTGGACGGTGCAGAAGATGCCCTTAAATGGGCGGCACGCACCTATGTGGTTGCGGCCATTGGATCTTTAGCAACCTTGCTTTACTTTTTACTTCGTGTAATGGCAAGTAGTAGAGACTAGGTTAAAGCTCCAGTTGACGTTGTATTTGTTGGTCTAAAGAGATGAACGTTTCTGTACGAGATATCCCTTGTATTTTTTGAATTTTCTGATTCAATAACCGCATCAAATGCTCATTGTCCTTGCACAGGATTTTTATTAGAATACTCCAGTTTCCCGTTGTGTAATGGCATTCAATTACTTCGGGAATTTTTTTCAACTGTTCTACCGCTTCTGGATTGTTCATTGCTTTTTCTAGAAAGACGCCAACAAAAGCCAGAGTACTGTAACCAAGTGCTTTGGGGTTTAGGATGATTTGAGAACCGCTAATCAATGTAGTTTTTTCTAATTTTTTTAACCGTTGATGAACTGCAGCTCCAGATATCCCCGCTTGTTTAGAAAGTTGAGCAATTGAAGTGCGAGCATCTTTCATCAATCCTTTTAAGATGATTTTATCAATACCGTCAATTTTTAAAGCTGAATCCATAATGATGATCTTTAAATAGTTAACAAAAATAGATGGTTTTCCTTTACCTTTGAGTAAAATATCATTTTTACATTATGAATTTAGGCAATGCTCGGTTATTTGGTTTAATATTTATGTTTTTTGGTGTGCTGTTGGGTGCTCTTTCTAGCCATGCCTTAAAATCAATTTTAACACCAGAGAAACTTCAAAGTTTTACACTAGGTGTAGAGTACATGATTTATCATGGAATAGCATTGCTGGCACTTTCTTCCTGGAAGGAAACTTCTGAAAAAGCCATTCGAATCGCCATCCAGCTTATGATTATCGGACAGGTATTGTTTTCAGGGAGTATTTTTTTATTGACGACCCAGTCCCTTCACCACCTTCCCACAGGGTTTTTGGGTCCCATTACACCAATTGGCGGTGCTTTGCTCTTATCGGCATGGGGGACGCTAATCCGGAAAACAGTAGTTAAAACGATTACTTCTGCGAAGTAACGTATTTTTCAAGTGCCATAGTCATTGATGGTGTTTCATCAGTGGGCGCTTTGATGTCAATCCTTAGCTTTGCTTTTTCAGCCGCTTTTACAGTTGTGTTGCCATAAACTGCAATACGCGTATCGTTCTGTTCAAAATCAGGGAAGTTCGTCACTAAGGATTCAATTCCAGAAGGACTAAAAAATACCAAAACATCGTAGTAAACATCTCTTAGGTCAGATAAATCACTTACTACAGTTTTGTAAAGCTGTGCTCTATCCCATTGAATGTCTAGGCTATCCAAAAAGTTAGGGATAGTAGGTTTAAGGATATCTGAAGTGGGCAAGAGAAACTTATCGTCTTTAAATTTTTTGAATGTGGCTTCCAAATCGTTCAACGAACGCTCTCCAACATAAATTTTGCGTTTTCGGTACACCACATATTTTTGAAGGTAATAGGCGACAGCTTCCGATTGGCAAAAGTATTTCATTGTATCGGGCACCTTGAATCGCATTTCTTCGGCTAAACGAAAGAAGTGGTCTACTGAATTTCGGCTGGTCAATACGATAGTATCGTAATTTGAAAAATCAATTTTTTGGGTGCGAACGTCTTTTGCAGAAACACCTTCTACATGAATAAAAGGTCGAAAATCAATCTTTAGATTGTGTTTTTCTTTTAATCGTGTGTAAGGTGAATTTTCAGTATTGGGTTCAGGTTGGGAAACCAGAATCGTTTTTACTTTCATAAGTGGTTTACTTCAATGTTAGAGTTTACTAAACAGTAAAACCCATGGGGTTAACTTGAAAGTGCAAAGATACAAAATAAAATATAAGAGCCCCTGTTTTAAGAAGTTGTAATGATTTATAATGGCATTTGCTTGTGTATACCCCCAAAGTAAAAGGTAACCAATCAAAAGCGAGTTAATGTTGATAAAGGTTTTGGGAAGAGCATATTGGTAAAGTACCAAGCCGAAAAAAAGCAATACTGAACTTTGAAAAAAATAGGTAGTGTTTAGAAAGGTGTAATTTTCAAACGGAGAATCAATTTGCAACAATTGGCTTCCGCCTAAATTCAGCAATATTCGTATCGTTACCACTGATAAAATACTCCCAAAGAGCAATAAAAAATCGGTAAGTTCATGTTCTACCCATTGATAGTGGGCGAGAAATAAATGAATCAGAAGTGAAAAATTCACCAGAGAGAAAACTCCGAAAAGAACATGAAATAGATTGATGAATCCTTTCTCTTTTGCATAAATATTTAGATAAAGTGCAGAGTCATAAAAACGAATCAGAGCATTAAATCGATGCTTAAAAAGAAGTTTTATGATTGAAATCAACATAAAATTACACAACAACAATAGTGTAATCCAATCCTCATTAACGCCATTTTTTAAAACCCACTCTCCCATGCGATAAAAATAAAAAAATATAAGACCATTTAACCCCTGGGCAATTCTTTTCTTGAAATCCTTTGATTAATGCTTACTTTTGTTTCTCTATATGAAAATACTCATCATCATCCCTACCTATAACGAGGCAGAAAATATTTTGCAGGTCATCTCAAAAGTATTTGATGTACTTGAGCATGCCCATGTTTTGGTTGTAGACGATGCATCGCCGGATGGTACTGGCAGATTGGTAGAAGAAGCCATAGAAAACAGTAAAAAAGAAAATATTTTTCTCTTGTCCAGAAAAGGAAAAGAAGGGCTTGGGAAAGCCTATTTGAGTGGGTTCAGGTGGGCATTAAAAAGGGAGTATGCCTTTATTTTTGAAATGGATGCAGATTTGTCACATGATCCAAAAGAATTATCCCCTATGTTGTCCTCTTTAAAGGAAGAGAATGTAGATCTTATTGTAGGATCTAGATACATTTCTGGAATCAATGTGGTCAATTGGCCCTTGAGCAGAATCATACTGTCTTACGGTGCTTCATTTTACGTCCGATTGATTACCGGCATGCGCATAAAAGATCCTACTGCAGGTTTTATAGGATATAAAAGAAAAGTTTTAGAAGCAATATTAAAATACCCTCTGCACTTTGTCGGCTATGCTTTTCAAATAGAAATGAAGTACAAAGCATGGAAGTCCGGCTTTCAATTAAAAGAACACCCTATCGTATTCCAGAATCGTGAAAAGGGAGTGTCTAAAATGAATTCTTCCATCATTTTTGAATCCATTTATGGAGTGATTTACCTTAAATTTGTCTACCTATTTAAACGCTAATATGAGTACAACTTTGATCAAAGGGGCCTATGTGGTCAATGAAGGGGAAACCAAACAATTGGATGTGTTGGTAAAAGACCAACACATTGTTAAGATTGCTGAGAGCATCCCCCAAGACGGTGCAGAAATTATTAATGCCACTGGACGTTATCTATTGCCTGGAATGATAGACGATCAGGTTCATTTTAGAGAACCCGGACTTACCCATAAAGCGTCCATAGCAACAGAGTCAAGAGCAGCTGTGGCAGGAGGGATTACCTCATTCATTGAAATGCCCAATACAGTACCGCAAGCAACAACATTGCCTCTTTTGGAAGAAAAGTTTGCAGTTGCAGCAAAAGATTCCCTCGCCAATTATTCGTTTATGTTTGGTGGGACAAATGACAACATAGCGGAAATTAAAAAAGTAGATAAAAACAAAGTCGCGGGGCTTAAACTTTTTTTAGGATCATCGACAGGAAATATGTTGGTGGACGATCAGGACGTATTGAGAGAAATTTTCTCTACGACTGATTTGGTGATATCGGTTCACTGTGAAGATGAACCAACAGTAAAAGCCAATTTAGCCGCCCATATTGAAAAATATGGCGATGACATCCCCATTGAACTTCATCCGGTTATTCGCAGTCATGAGGCGTGTTATTTGTCTTCGTCTACAGCGATTAAATTAGCAAAAGAAACCGGGGCGCGTCTTCATGTATTTCATCTTTCAACTGCTCAAGAAACAGCGCTTTTTAGAAATGATATTCCTTTGAAAGAGAAAAAAATAACTGCAGAGGTTTGTGTGCATCATTTATGGTTCTCCCAAGAGGACTATGCGGAAAAAGGAACGCATATAAAATGGAATCCTGCTGTAAAAACAGCGGAGGATAGAACGGCGTTGTGGGAAGCCTTAAACGATGATCGTATAGATGTTTTGGCTACCGATCATGCCCCACATACCTTAGACGAAAAAGCCAATCCTTATACGACTGCACCTTCTGGGGGTCCGCTCGTACAACATGCTTTACCGGCTTTGTTGACTGCCGTTAAACAAGGGAAGATAGCCCTTGAAAAGTTGGTTGAAAAGGCCTGTCATAATCCGGCAATATTGTTTCAAATTGAGAAAAGAGGATACCTGAAAGAGGGGTATTTTGCCGATATGGTTTTAGTGGATTTAGACGCTAAAACAACCGTAACTAAAGACAATATACTCTACAAATGTGGATGGTCTCCTTTTGAGGGTACTGATTTTGATGCTCAAATCCTTCAAACTTGGGTGAACGGGAAAAGTGTTTACAAAACCGGGAGGATTATAGAAAATAAAGCAGCGATGCGATTAACCTTTGACCGATGAAAAAATCGCTATTTGTTTTGGGTTTATTCCTTTGGGTTGCATGTGCGCCAAAAAGTACAATCGCACCCCCTGAAAAATTAATATCTCCTGAAAAAATGGAAGATATTTTATACGATATGTCCTTGATTAAAGCCATCAAAAATGCAAATTTTCAAGCGGAAGAAAGCAAAGCGGTGCTGACCCCCGCTTATCTTTATGATAAATATGGGATAGACTCTCTACAATGGGCAGAAAATCTTGCGTATTACAGTAAAAATCCGAAGCAATTTGTAAAAATCTACAAGCAGCTAGAAGCACGCTATCCGCATGCCCTAGACAGCATTGATACGCTTTTGAAAAGAGAAAACAAACTAATTAATTCAAGGAACTAGCCCATCGGTCCAAATAGGGTTGAATGGGCGTATAGGTGAATCCCGTTTCTTTGGTTATTTTGCTGCCATTGATTTTTCGATAATCGCCCAAGATAGAAATGGAGGCTTTACTCAAAAATCTCTTGTGTATTTTTAAAAAAGAGAGCACCATTTCGAAACACATTAAGGCGTATAAGACGGATTTTGAAACACTGCGTTTTGGTGGAGTTAGGCGCAATAATTTTGACAGATACCCCATCATACTTTTGTAGGTCCAATTTTCGGCAACTAGAATAAAACGTTGGTTGGTAATTTTTTCTTTATCCAAGTGTAAAACAGCATCAACTACGTCTTCAACAGTGACATAGCCGGTAGCTCCTGGAGGATAAAATCGTCTGCCTTTTTTGAGTTGACTCACCAGTTGATCTAGAGGGGTATGCGGCATGCCTGTGCCTAAGATGACCCCTGGATTTACGACAATTACAGCCACACCTTCCTGAGCGGCACGCCATACATGCAGCTCTGCTTCATGCTTGGAATGTGCATAGGCGGTTCGCTCTTTTTCATTCGACCACGGAGTTTCTTCTGTGATCTCATTTACAGAAGAATCTTGACCCAAGGCTGCAATGGAACTGATGTAGCACAATTGTTTTATTTTATTTTCAATGCAGAGATTTACAACGTTTTCTGTCCCTTGAATGTTGGTCTTCAATACGATGTCATTTTTACTGTAAGCAAACGAAACATACGCAGCGCAATGAAATACTTTGTCTATATTTTCAAAAGCAGCAGTAAGTTCGGGAAGATGAGTGATGTCTGCTTTTCGCCAGATGATCTTATCAAGTAAGGCTTGTTTTTTATGTGATATAAACAAATCTTCTACGCAAGCCCGTTTTTTCTGTGATCGGTAAAGGGCTGTAATTTCCGCTTCTGTTTCCAATAAACGCATGCATAAATATGCACCCACCAAGCCCGTAGCACCCGTAACTAATATCATGATCTAAAAGTACTGTTTTTTCCTTTTGTCTTTTTCCTTTAGCGGGATAAATCTATCTTTGTTGCAACTGTTAACTTATGGAAAATTCTTTTGTAGAGGAGTTGCGTTGGCGAGGTATGTTGCATGACATTATGCCTGAGACAGCTGCACATTTAAACGCTGGAAAAACAGCAGGTTATATTGGTTTTGATCCCACCGCAGATTCATTACACATTGGTAGTTTGGTTCAGATTTTAATCTTGATGCATTTTCAAAAGGCTGGACATCAACCCATTGCCTTGGTGGGCGGAGCGACAGGAATGATCGGCGATCCTTCCGGGAAGTCCGATGAGCGTAATTTGCTGGATTCCGATACCCTGGATAAGAATATAGCAGGGATAAAAACACAATTGAGCCGTTTTTTAGAATTTGACCCAAAAGCAGATAACCCTGCCGTATTGGTTAACAATTTTGATTGGATGAAAAATTATAGCCTGATTGATTTTTCGAGAGATATTGGGAAACATCTTACCGTCAATTATATGATGGCCAAAGATTCAGTCAAAAAAAGACTTGGATCAGACGCTAAAGTTGGAATGTCGTTTACAGAATTCACTTATCAACTTTTACAGGGCTATGACTTTTTGCATTTGTACACCCACTACAACTGTAGTCTTCAAATGGGGGGAAGCGATCAGTGGGGAAACATAACTACAGGAACTGAATTGGTCCGAAGAAAAGCAGGTGGAAAGGCATATGCCATTACATGTCCCTTGATCACTAAAGCAGACGGTACTAAGTTTGGAAAAACAGAAGGAGGAAATATTTGGCTTGATAAAGCTCGAACCTCTCCGTATAAATTTTATCAATATTGGTTGAATGCGTCAGATGAAGATGCTGAAAACTACATCAAGATTTTCACTTTTCTATCCAAAGAAGAAATAGAAACGATAATCGCTGAACACAGAGCAGAACCGCATTTGCGTTTATTGCAAAAACGAATCGCTCAAGAAGTAACCCTTCTAGTGCATTCTCAGGCCGATTTAGAAAATGCTGAAAAGGCATCAAAAATATTATTTGGGCGTTCAACATCAGAAGATTTACTTCAATTGGATGCTGCTACCTTTTTAGATGTTTTTGAAGGTGTACCTCAAGCCCAAGTGGCCAAATCATCCCTTGAAGAAGGAATGGATATGGTGTCAGCGCTAGTAAATGAAGGTGGATTTTTATCTTCCAATGGCGAAGCGAGAAGAGCATTAAAAGAAAATTCGATCTCCATTAACAAAACAAAGGTGGGAGCCGATAAAAAAATAACCCCGGCGGATTTGATCAATGACACCTATGTGTTGTTGCAACGCGGAAAAAAAACATATTTCATCCTAAAATTCGTTTAATAAACCATTAGGTTACACCCCCGAACGGCACTGCGGTCCAGTCTCCCCATGACTTGAAAACGTCCGTCTCTGTGAACTACACCAAGGTCTTCCGTAGCAATAAACGCACACGAATCCCAGTTGGCTAGATCAATAATGTTGAGTAATCCGTTTCGCTCAGGAGGCAAAATGGTGAAAGGATCTGAAACTTCTCGAATCAAAACTTTCATCCAGCTAGGCGCAGTATAGATTCCTTTTTCAGTGGCGTAGGCTTGGGACAGTAATTCTGTCATGCCGTATTCAGAATGAATCTGGCGCACGCCAAACCCCTCCTTTAATTTTTGATGCAATTCTGTTCGGATCAATTCTTTTCTTCTTCCCTTCATGCCGCCTGTTTCCATGACAAGGGTGTGAGACAATTGAACGGAGTATCGTTCAACAAAATCCAACAATGCAAAAGAAACGCCTAGGAGCAAGGTTTTCTGCCCTTTTTTTTCCAGTTCAAGCAGTTGTTGGTAGAGCCGATCCATGTCATCTAAATAAAAACCGCTTTCAGGCTTTTGACTTTTTTCTATGAGTTGATTGGCCATATAGACCAATGAAGACCCTTTTCTTTCTAAATAAGAAGGCAAAAGTGCTAGAATAACAAATTCTTCAATGGGACCATAAAATTGTTCAAAACACTGCTCAAAACTCTCTTCATAGTGCCGAAGCGATTTTACAAAGTGCTGGGAAGGGATTTGACCGGTTGTCCCGCTAGAGGTAAAGATGCATTCCGCTTCCCCTTGAAAACTTTTCACTTCTTTTTGTTTGAAAAAATCTATGGGTAAAAAGGGAATTTCTGAAAGTTGTGCAACTTCTGCAGGATCAATGGCCAAAAGATCACAATAGGATCTGTAAACAGAATTGTGCTCAAACTGATGGTGAAACGTTTCCAAAGCCATCGTCTCAAATGCGCCATTTGAACTCAGTGGAGTTGGGTTTGGTTTTCCTGAAAAAATCATCGTGTAAAGCTATTTATTTTCTTAACAAAACCCTTTCTTTCTCTTAATATTTGTCGGTTATAATTTATTATATTTGAGAGAATATGATCTTAATACCATAAATGAAAAAAAGTAAAATTAAAATCCTATTGGTTGACGATGAGCCCGATATTGTCGAACTATTGACGTATAATTTATCGGCAGAAGGGTATAAAGTTTTTTCAGCACCGAATGGAAAAAAAGCCCTAAAAATAGCAGACGAAACCTTACCCCATCTTATCATCTTGGATGTGATGATGCCGGTAATGGACGGCATTGAAACCTGTGAACGTCTTCGAATGGATAAACGTTTTCAAAATACTTTGATCATGTTTTTGTCTGCTCGTGGGGAAGACTATTCTCATGTAGCCGCCTTTGATGCGGGTGCAGACGATTATGTCACAAAGCCAATTAAGCCTAAAGTATTAATGTCTAAGGTGAAGGCCATGCTTCGACGTTTTATCGTTGATGAGGAAACAAAAAATTTAGTTGTTGGGGATTTGGTTATTAATCTTGAAGAGTACAAAGTCACCCACCGTGAAAAAGAGTTGAGCTTTCCGAGAAAAGAGTTTGAACTTCTTTCCCTCTTGGTCTCCAAACCCGATAAAGTTTTTAAACGAGAAAAAATAATGGAAGCCGTCTGGGGAAGCGACGTTGTTGTTGGCGATAGAACCATCGATGTCCATATCCGAAAATTGAGAGAAAAAATTGGTGACGATTATTTTAAAACGGTAAAAGGTGTAGGGTATAAATTTGTGAACAAAGAGGTTTAAGATGATTAAACGCTATAATGTTGCTTTTATACTTGCGTTGATTCTTACCCTTTTTTTTGGTTCTCTTGTCCTTCTTTCTCATTACTTTGTTGCTACCTCTTTTTCTTTTTTATTCGACAACATTTTGCCTTTTTTGATGGGCTTGGTGATCAGTTTTATCTTTTGTTTTGTCCTTATTCAATGGCGTATTGAAACCTACCTTTACAGTAAAATAGAAGCGCTTTATAAAGAATTTTCTACGACGGGAGTTCCTTTAAACCCCGAAGTACTAAAACGTGACGTAATTTCTATTACAAAAAGCTTGCAAAGGTTTTCCAAAGAGCGAAAGCTGGAAATACAATTATTAAAAGACAAAGAAAATTATAGGCGAGAATTTATTGGCAACCTAGCCCACGAATTAAAATCACCCTTATTTACGGTACAAGGGTATATTCTTACGTTAATGGACGGTGCAATAAATGACAAAAAGATCAGGGACAAGTACCTGAAAAAAGCGGCAAATGGAGTTGATCGATTGAATTTTATTGTAAATGATTTGGATTTGATTACCAAGTTCGAAACCGGAGGAACAACCATAAATCCAGAGCAATTTGACATTGTGGATTTAATTCACAACATGATTGAACTTCTGGAAATGCAAGCCGAAAAGAAGAAAATTAGACTCAATGCAGAATTAGATCTTCAGAAGCCAATTTTTGTTCATGCAGACATTGAGCGTATTACGCAGGTTTTAACCAATTTAATCGTGAATTCTTTAAAGTATGGTGTCAAGAATGGAACCACAGAAATAGAGATAGATTCGCTTACAGAGGAGAAAATTCTAGTTCGAATCATTGATAATGGAAACGGAATTGGAAAGGAGCATCTTCCCCGTTTATTTGAACGTTTTTATCGTGTAGATAAAGCGCGTAGTCGAGATGAAGGGGGGTCTGGCTTGGGGCTTGCCATTGTAAAGCATATCATTGAAGCACACCAAGAGAAAATTTTTGTTGAAAGTACACTAGGAGTGGGATCTGAATTTTCATTTACCCTTACGAAAAGTAAAAATTGAGGTGTTCTTTTATTTGTTACTTTTGCCAAAAGCAGAATTTTGGGCAGTAAAAATAAATTAAAACGATTCCGTCAAAACCTTGAATTTCCAAATGTTATTCAACCCACTAGAGAAACCGTTACCTCGGGTGCATTTGAGCACAAAGGAAAATGGCACACTCATTTTAACAATGAAAACCCCATTGTTTTAGAATTGGGTTGTGGGAAAGGGGAATACAGTGTTTTTTTAGCTGAAAAATATCCAGAAAAAAATTTCATTGGGATTGATATAAAAGGCGCTAGATTCTGGGCTGGTGCAAAAGCAGCTTTGGAAAAAGAACTGCCAAACGTAGCTTTTCTTCGTACACAAATAGAGCTATTGGAATATGTTTTTGAATCGGAAGAAGTCAGTGAAATATGGATTACTTTCCCGGATCCTCAAATTAAATTTAAACGCACCAAACACCGTCTAACCAATCCTGGTTTTTTAAAAATGTATAAAAACCTCTTGAAGCCACAAGGCCATATGCATTTAAAAACGGACAGTGAATATTTACACGGCTATACCCTAGGACTGCTAGAGGGCATGGGCATAGCCCCACTATACGCCCATCATGATATTTATGGAAATCATCATGCTCCGGAAGAAGCAACGGCCATTCAAACGCATTATGAACAGTTGTTTTTGGAAACAGGAAAAGCCATTACCTACCTTAAGTTTCAGTTTTAATGTCGCATTCTGAAAAGCTAAATTTCTTTGAACAAGTGTATAGGGTTGTACAAACGATTCCAGAAGGGAGAGTTACTTCTTACGGCGCCATAGCACGCCATCTTGGAGCACCACAAAGTGCCCGTATGGTGGGGTGGGCCATGAATGCCTCACACCTCAAAGCAGAGGTTCCGGCGCATAGAGTTGTAAATCGGAAAGGATTGCTTACGGGGAAGCATCATTTTGAAGGCACTAACTTGATGCAGCAACTGCTCGAAAATGAAGGGATTAAGGTAATTGATAACCAAATTCTTGATTTTGATGCGGTATTTTGGGACCCCCAAAACCCTTAAGTAAAACCCTTTTTTTCTAGCGGGATACAGAGTATATTTGCAAAACGAAAGCAAATGATTTTCAGATGAATATTACAAAAAATGAAGTTGTAGCCGCTTTGGAAAAAATAACCGCTCCTGGAGAGGGTAAAAATCTAATGGAAAGCGGTGCCGTAAAGAATATTGTTGTGTTTGGAGACGAAGTTGTCATTGACCTAACTTTGTCCAACCCCAGCCTACAAGCGCGAAAGAAAGTGGAAGTAGAAATTCTGAAAATTATACACAAAGAAGTTGATCCCAAGGCCAAAATAAAAACAAACATAAAGGTAGTCGCTCCACCAAAGCAAGAACCCATAAAAGGGCAGCCCATTCCAGGTATAGATTCTATCATTGCAATTTCCTCAGGAAAAGGAGGAGTAGGGAAGTCAACTGTAACCTCGAATATTGCGGTTAGCTTGGCGCAAATGGGATTTCGTGTGGGGATTTTAGATGCAGATATTTATGGCCCCTCTATTCCAACGATGTTGGACATGGAAGGTGCCCGTCCGTTGTCTGTAAATGTAGGCGGTGCTTCTAAAATGGAGCCCATAGAAAATTTTGGAGTAAAGGTTCTTTCCATAGGGTTTTTCACTCAGCCCGATCAAGCGGTGATCTGGAGAGGTCCAATGGCTGCAAAAGCGCTAAATCAAATGATCTTTGACGCCGCTTGGGGCGATCTTGATTTTTTACTGCTAGATTTACCTCCGGGTACAGGAGACATTCACTTGAGCATTGTTCAATCACTGCCCATAAATGGAGCTGTGGTTGTCAGTACCCCTCAGAATGTAGCTTTGGCCGATGCACGAAAAGGAATCGCCATGTTCCAGCAAGAAAACATTCAAGTTCCTGTTTTGGGAGTGGTTGAAAATATGGCCTATTTTACTCCGCCAGAGCTTCCTGAAAATAAATATTATATCTTTGGAAGAGAAGGAGCACAGAATTTAGCCGAAGATCAAAAGGTTCCCTTTTTGGGAGAATTACCTTTGGTACAATCGGTAAGAGAAGCTGGAGATGTGGGACGCCCTGCTGCACTGCAAGACGACACCCCTATTGCCGAGGCCTTTAAACGAGTTACGCAAAATGTAGTATCAGAATTGGTCAAAAGAAACACCAATTTGCCTCCTACACAAGCGGTAAAAATAACAACAATGGCAGGTTGTTCTGCAGTAAAATAATTAATATGGAAGCTACTGAAGTCAAAGAAAAAGTACTGATTGCTTTAGAAGAAATTCGACCATTCCTTGCGTCTGACGGGGGAGACATTTCATTGGTTGCTATAGAAGAAAACGACACCCTAGTAAAAGTACAACTCCACGGGGCTTGTGTTGGCTGTTCTGTCAATCAAATGACCTTGAAATCCGGTGTAGAAATGACCATCAAAAAACATGTCCCACAAATAGAAAGCGTCGTAAGCGTCGATGCTTAGTTGACTTATGGACATTCAAATTACAGTGATTGATAGAGAAGGAGAAAAGCACGAATTGACTGCTCCTACAGACATGGCCATGAACCTAATGGAGGTCTGTAAAGCTTATGAATTGCCTGTTGAAGGTACTTGCGGGGGAATGGCACTTTGCGCTTCCTGCCAGTGTTACGTCCTTTCTGATCATGCATTAGCAGAAAAATCAGAGGATGAAGAAGCCATGTTGGCGGAGGCCTTTAATGTCAGAGAGGAGAGCCGTTTAGGATGTCAGATTCCAATCCAGCCCTCTTTAGAAGGTTTAAAAGTAGAATTAGCTCCAGAGGAAGACTAGTGGGTTTTTTGTGAAATAGTCTTATATTTCTGGTTTGAATGAAACCAATTATGAAACACTATTTTCCTTTTTTACTCCTTGTTTTTTTGGCGGGATGTCAAAATCCTACACCACAAAAAACGACTCCGATTGATCTTCCACCGCTAAGTCAAACCACATTAGCAGATGCTATTTTGTATGAAGCAAACATTAGACAATTTACCAATGAAGGGACGTTCAATGCATTTGCTAAAGAATTGCCCGAGATCAAAGCGTTAGGAGTTAATATTTTATGGTTGATGCCTACCTACCCCATTTCAACAACAAAAAGCAAAGGGCCTTTGGGCAGTTATTATGCTGTATCCGATTATAAAGGGGTAAATCCAGAATACGGAACCCTCGAAGATCTTCGTGCCTTGGTAAATCAAGCACATCAATTGGGGATGTATGTCATTTTTGATTGGGTTCCCGGTCATACTGGGTGGGATCATGTCTGGATTGAAGAGCATCCTGAGTTTTACTTAAAAAACGAAGCCGGCGAAATAATCGATCCTATTGATCCTAGAACGGGAGAATCTTTTGGCTGGACAGATGTTGCAGATTTGGACTATGATAATCCTGCGATGCGTGCTGCCATGAAAGAGGCCATGCTTTATTGGATCAAAGAATTGGACATTGACGGTTATCGTGTAGATCAAGCTTATGCTGTACCGCAAGATTTTTATGTAGACACTTTTGCAGCCATGAAAGAGATCAAACCCGTATTTCTATTGGGGGAGACCGATGCCAATCATCCTGGAGGTTTAGAACATCTAGAAAATTTTAATGCCTCATACGATTTTCCAGGCCACCATTTAACCAAAGATATCGCCCATGGGCACAAAACAGTAAAAGCGTACGAAGCGCACCAAGCGAGCTTTATCGCGCAGCACGATCCTTCTCATTTGCTATTGAATTTTGTGAGTTCACATGATGAAAACGCCTGGACTGGAACGGTAGAAGAAAGTTATGGAGAAGCTGCAGGGGCTATAATGGCATTAAACTATCTCTCACCGGGTCTTCCATTTTTATACAGTGGGGTAGAATATGATTTAAACAAACGATTGTTGTTTTTCGAAAAGGATAGTTTTCCCCGCAAAAAAGGAGCTAGCTACCAATTATTGAAACAGCTTGGTGCCTTAAAACGAAATCACCCCGCCCTGCATTCTGGTGAAAATGCAGGAAAGTATACAAGAATATCAACTTCATTGGACGATAAAGTTTTGGCTTTTGAGCGCTCCAAAGATGGAGACACCCTGGTTTTTATCGCTAATTTAAGCAAAGACCATATCGGGTTTACCTCTCCGTATAATGGGGAGTTTAAGCGGTACCAAGACGCTAAACCCAAACGGCTGTCCTACAGCTATGAATACCGAATGAAACCATGGGAATTTTGGATTTTAACAAAGTAAAAATGAAGCATCTATTTTGGCTCTTTCTAAGTGTTATGAGTATATTAACTTCTTGTACTGCCCAAAGCGAACCTCTAGTCATTGGCCATAGAGGGGCAAGGGGGCATCTTGCTGAAAATACGCTGCCATCGATACAAAAAGCCATCGAACTAGGTGTAGATGGCATCGAAATTGACGTGTTCAAATGTGCAACGGGGGAATTGGTTGTTTTTCATGACAAAACATTGGAAAAGTTGACCGATGCTACGGGATATATAGAAGAACTTCCTTTAGATTCTATCCAGAAAATTACCGTGCTAGATCAAGCACCGATTCCTACCCTTGAAGCCGTTTTAGATGTTGTTAACGGAAAAACACTCTTGAATATTGAGCTAAAAGGGAGTGCCACAGCATTGCCAACAGTGGCACTGCTTAAGCGGTATGTAGCAGAAAAAGGCTTGGATCCAAAATCAATATTCATCTCCAGTTTTGATTGGAATGAATTAGAAATATTTTATGAAACAAAAAGTGGATTTGATCTAGCTGTTTTGACAGAAGACGATCCTTTGGATGCACTTGTAATTGCACAAAAATTAAAAGCCATAGCTGTAAATCCAGACTTCAAAAGTTTGACGTCAAAAAACGTAGCAAAAATTCAAAAGGCAGGGTTTAAAGTTTTTCCTTGGACAGTCAACGCAAAAAGAGACATCGAAAAAGTGAAAGCCTTGGGCGTTGATGCGATCATCACGGATTATCCCGAGCGTGTTCGTTAGTTCAAGGCAATGATACCAATGTTTAAAGCTGTAGCATAAATGCACCACGCCAAATAGGGGTAAAGCAAGTAGGCTGCCTTTTTATTGATTACGCTAAACGACCGAATCGTAGCGGTTAAACTGAAAAGTAATCCCAAAAGCACGAACAAAGCCCAAGCTGGACTCTTTACTCCAAAAAAGATCAAGGACCATAATCCGTTTAAAATGAGTTGAACAAAAAAATAATAAACAGCTGTTTTTACCCATTTGTGATGAAATCCATACGCAAAAATCCATCCGAAAGAAAAGCCCATCAAAATGTATAGGCTTGTCCATACAGGTGCAAAAACAAAATTGGGAGGAGTAAAAAATGGTTTGTTTAGTGCTGCATACCACGTAGGGATAGCGTTACGGGTAACTATACCTGAAATTCCCCCGAGGGCTAGGCATATCCCAACACCAATTACAGTCGCCCAAATTCGTTTACGTGTTTGCATTCGCATAGCAAAAGATACTCATTTTTTTAGGTATTTATTTAAGTCACTGTATCTTTATCGTCTATGAAAGAAAACAAAGATTTTATTTCAAACCCATTTGATGCGGTAGAAGGAAAATCTAGCTGGGAATCGCCCAGCAACATTGCCTTAGTTAAATATTGGGGAAAACACGGGCAGCAACTGCCTTCAAATCCTTCCATAAGTTTTACCCTTTCGCGTTGCAAAACAAAAACAGAAGTGCGTTTTTCCCCTAGAACCAATAGGGAAGAAGCATTTTCCTTTAATTTTTTATTTGAAGGAGAGGAAACACCTTCTTTTCATCCTAAAATTGAAGCTTTTTTTGAACGTATTTTACCGTATGCTCCGTATTTAAAGGATCATCATCTAGAGATTTCAAGTCAAAACACTTTTCCCCACAGCAGTGGTATAGCATCATCGGCTTCTGGGATGAGTGCATTGGCTTTAGGAATTTTAAGCATTGAGCATCATAACTGTCCGCTGGAGGAAACGCATTTTTACCAGAAGGCTTCTTTTTTGGCCCGTTTAGGTTCAGGCAGTGCAGCTAGAAGCCTAAAAGGGCCAATGATGTCTTGGGGGAATACCGGGGCATACCCAAACAGTTCTGATTTGTTTGCAACCCCCTTTTCTGAAGCACTGCATCCAGTTTTTACGACATACAAAGACACCATCTTGCTTATTGATCAAGGTCAAAAAAAGGTAAGCAGTACAGTTGGTCATGATTTGATGAAAAACAATCCCTACGCATCTGCTCGTTTTGCGCAAGCGCATCAGAATATGGAGCAGCTTAAGGCCATTTTAAAAGCGGGAGATTTAGACGCGTTTATGCCCTTGGTAGAATCAGAAGCACTCACCTTGCATGCCCTTATGATGGCCTCTAAGCCAGCGTTTATACTAATGCATCCCAATACCCTAAGTGTTTTGAACAAAGTAGAAGAATTCAGGAAATCTACAGGCCTTCATCTTTGTTTCACCCTTGATGCAGGGGCCAATGTGCATTTGCTTTACCCTGAAGCAGAGCAAGAGGAAGTAACCCCTTTTATTAAAACCGAATTGGCATCGTTTTGTCAAGACGGTCAATACATTGAAGATGAGGTTGGTATAGGGGCTAAAAAAGTGTAACTTTGTAATGCTATGAAAGGACCACTATTTTACGCCAAAATATTACTCTTCGGAGAATATGGAATCATTAAAGATTCTAAAGGGCTCTCTATACCGTATAATTTTTACCGGGGTGCACTTAAGTTTGCTGAAGGTTCCAATCATATGGAATCGCATACGAATTTAAAGGCCTTTGTTGCCCATTTAAAGTGTATTGACAGCTCTATCGTTCGTTTTAACTGGACCAAGCTTGACGCAGATATTGCTAAAAAATTGTATTTCGACAGCAGTATCCCGCAGGGTTATGGGGTAGGCAGTAGTGGTGCGCTGGTTGCGGCCATTTACGACCAATATGCCTTGGATAAAATTACAGTCTTGGAAAATTTAACGAAAGAAAAGCTGCAGCAACTCAAAATAGTTTTCTCTGCCATGGAATCTTTTTTTCATGGAAAATCCTCGGGCCTTGACCCGTTGAATAGTTATTTGAGTCTCCCTATACTCATTCATTCCAAAGACAATATTGAACCCACTGGAATCCCTTCTCAAAATCCTGAAGGAAAAGGAGCCGTCTTTTTAATTGACAGCGGGATAGTAGGTGAAACCGCACCCATGGTTTCGCTATTTATGAAAAGTATGGAGCAGGAGTCTTTTCGTCAAATGATGAAAGAAGAATTTATTCGTCATACCAATCAGTGCGTAGATGATTTTTTAGTCGGGAACTTACCTTCTTTATTCACACATCTAAAGGATCTCTCTAAGCTTGTTTTTCAAAATTTCCGCCCCATGATACCAAAGCAATTTCATTCGCTTTGGGAAAAGGGATTACAAACCAATGATTACTATCTAAAGTTATGCGGTTCTGGTGGAGGGGGCTATATATTGGGCTTTACTCAAGACATAGAGAAAGCGCGGAAATCCCTCAAGGGACATCGTTTAGAGGTCGTATATAATTTCTAAATCATGCCGGGCCAATCATCCAAGGCAGCCCTATTTTTGCAGAAGTGCTTTTCTGTTTTTGCAGCCGTTCGAATAGATACCCTTGTGGTGTTATTGTTTGCTCAATTGCTTAGTGTACGTTACATTCTAGCCGCTGAAAGTAGCTGGATAGAGCACTTGAGCAATGGGAACTTGATTTTGCTGATTTTTGCCATTCAACTGGTCGTAGCAGCAGGGTATGTAATCAATAATTTTTATGACGCAGAAAAAGATCGAATCAATCGACCTCAAAAATATTTGGTAGGACAAGGGGTTTCTCCTTCCTTTCAGCTGTTCATTTATGGTTTTTTTAATTTATTGGCCCTCCTTTTTGCTTTGTTGGTAAGTCCCAGAACCTTTCCTTTTTTTGGGTGTTATATAGCAGGAATATGGCTTTATAGCCATGAATTGAAGAAAACATTTTGGGCAAGTAACCTTTTTGCTGCTCTTTTAGCCATAATTCCTTTTTTTGCATTGAGTCTTTATTTTCGAAATTTTAGTCCACTTGTTCTGAACCACGCAGTTTATTTGTTTTTTATTATTCTCATTCGAGATTTAATCAAAGATCTTAAGAATTTTAGAGGAGATTATGTGAGAAAATATAAAACAACTGCAGTCCAATTTGGATTAAAAGCAACCAAATGGATCATCACCACCCTAATCGGTTTGACCTATTTGCCTATATATTTTTTACTGTCCAAAGAACGCACTTTAGGGGCAATGCATTATTATTTTGAGGGCTCTACTTTTTTTCTCTTAATAGTCTTGGTTTTATTGTGGTTGTCCCATACCCAAAAGATGTATCTTTGGGCACATAATTTACTTAAGCTATTAATTTTCGCCGGTGTACTCAGTATTTTCTTGGTACGCTTTCCCGCATAAAGACCCAAAAAATGGACAAAAAGCACGCTGCCAAACCCACTACTATCCGACTGAATAAATTTATTGCTAATGCTGGGCTTTGCTCTCGTAGAGAGGCAGACATGCATATTGGACTCGGCACGGTCACAGTAAACGGTAAAATAATTACAGAAATGGGCTTTCAGGTAAAACCTGGAGATGAAGTTCGTTTTGACGGGAGAAGAATAAATGCTGACAAGCCTACCTACGTATTGTTGAATAAGCCTAAAGGATTTTTGGCTCCTATAAAAAAAGGAAACTACAAGAAAGATGTAGCTGAATTGGTTGCCAATGCGACTTCTAAACGAATCGATCCTGTTCATGCAATGGACAGAACAGCTACGGGTCTTTTGTTGTTTACCAATGACATTGAACTGATTGAAAAGCTACGTGCTCCAAAGACCCGGATAAGAAAAGTTTACCAGATTGTGTTGGATAAAAATCTTACTTCAGAGGATTTTAAAAAGATTAAATCTGGAATTTCTCCTGACCCTAAAACACGATGGGAGGTAGAAGAAATCAGCTATATTTCGGGTCAGCCCAAACGTGTTGTGGGAATAGAAATTCATTCTCAAGTGTACAAGCTTTCCCATCAGATATTTTCGCACTTAGGGTATCAGATTGAACAAATAGATCAGGTAACTTACGGTCATTTAACCAAAAAAGATCTCCCCCGGGGGAAATGGAAACACCTGACCCAAGAAGAAGTGCGTTTATTTAAGATGTTTAAATAGCCTTTTTTTCTTTTTCCATTCCAACCAAAGTACACCGATAACCCCCAAGTATTCCATGGCGAGCAAAGGGTAATTTTCCTGAAAATTGGGATCACCATAGGCAGAATAGCTCAAAACAACCAACGCACTCCATATCCATGGAAAGCTGTAATGACTGAGCATGCCTAGAAATACAAGGGTACAAATGTACCAAGGGTGGACCGTGGTCGATAATAAGAAATAGACCGATAGCAAAAAAAGCATGCCCGAAATCCATTTTTTCGGGCGTTCTTTTTTACCAAAAAAAGTAAATCCTAAAATCACCAACATAATCATAAAAGGAGTGATTTCTCCCAGAGAACGAATGATGTTGTACCCTTTAATTTGAAAGCCAATTGCCCGAACGATATAGTAAAAACTAGCATTGAATTCAAAAGTAGTAAACCAAAGCCGTAAGGTATTTAAGTAATTCTCATAGCCCAGCCCGTAAAAAAAAGGAAAAAATAAAGCAAAAATACCCAATGCACAAAGCCCCCCGAAGCCTAGACTTTTTTTGAGCTTTAGTTGCTGATACAGTAGGGGTAGAGTAATCAATGGAAGGAGTTTGGTTCCTATGCTTAGGACCATTGGAAAAACTGCCCGTTGCCATTTCCCAAGCAACAACCCATAGATGCCCAATGCAAAAAAGAACACCATAACGCCTTCCCAATGCAGGTTGCCAGTAAGTTCTACAATGACCAAAGGGTTCAAAAAATAATAGCTCACAGCAGATTTGTCTAATTTCAACAACGGCAATAGTTTCAAACTTAAAAAATAGACACCGATATCGGCAAAAATCAATAGGAGACGCATGCTCACAACAGAGGCGATGATGGAATTAGGGGAAAAGAAAGTAGAGATATAAAATCCCAATTGATTTATGGGGGGGTAGTTCGAATAGTGCTGTGCACTAAGCTCTCCCATTCCTGCATACAATTCTGATTTTAATGGGGACCTAAACGCTTCGTTACTCCACCATTCATTCGGCGTAAAGCGGTAGGGATTCTGTCCCTCTTGAAGTAAAAGGCCATCCCATAGAAAACGAAAATAATCTTGGGACAGTGCAGGTAAGTCGAAGAGAAACAATAGGCGAAAAATCAGTCCGCTTATCAAGATATAGCTTAGCGTGATTTCATTTCGCTGGTAAAAATAAGTCAAAAGAAAACTGCTAAAATAAATTCCAATCAGAAGTGCATGGTTTTCTCTACTGCCCAAAAAAGACAGATAACCATAAACAAGCAATAGACCAATAAAAAGCACTGGAGTATATGTGCGATTTGGGGGGAGACCCAGAATCATTTACCCTTGAGTTTTAAACGAATTTAGAAAGACAAACCCAAAGCCAAGAAACAATAAAAGATGAAAGGGGAAAAGACCAAAATCACCTTCTTTCCCAACGATAAAAGCACTGTACATTCCAAACAAAAAGTAAAGGGCCAAGAGTCCCTCTACAATGGTGTTTCTAGATACTTTTTTAGGAAGGTATTTGTTGTTTTTCCAGCTGTCTTTTAAGTTTTTTATGTTGAACTTGGGCGTGCGAACAAACTCACTCTTTTTGCCCAAGTGTCCTTCCAAAACAGCGATAGAATTATGAAGTGAAAAGCCCATGGCTACAGTATAAAACGTAAAAAACGTTTTAATGTAATTCATGAAATTAATTAAACCTGATCCGTATTGTTTTTTAAACAGGTGCCAATAACAATAGAAAAAGATTAATGTACTGATAATAAATAGACTCGATACATTGAAGTACCAAGCTAAGTGGCCCCAAGTGTTTTTGATGAAGAGCATAGGGATACTCAAAATGCCCACCACTAAAACATTTAAAAACATGGTGCTGTTTAGAAGGTGTAGAATGGAATGTGCTTTGGTGGTAAATGGTATTTTGTCATTTCCAACCACCCGTTTAATCATTTTTTGATAATTCTCTGCTCCTCCTTTATTCCAACGGAATTGTTGAGACCGTATTGCACTCATAACAACAGGAAGTTCCGAGGGTGTTTTTACGTCTTCTAGGTATTTGAATTTCCAATTTTTTAGTTGGGCTCTGTAGCTTAAGTCTAAATCTTCTGTAAGGGTATCTCCTTCCCAATTTCCTGCATCTAAAATGGTTTCTTTTCTCCAGATTCCTGCAGTACCATTGAAATTGATGAAATGGCCTTTACTATTTCTACCCACTTGTTCCAAAGAAAAGTGAGCATCAAGGGCAAACGCTTGAACTTCTGTCAAAACAGAATAATCTCTATTGATGTGAGACCAGCAGGTTTGGACAACACCAATGTCATTTGAGTTGAATTGAGGTACGGTTTTTAAAAGCCAGTCAGAATGAGGAAGAAAATCTGCATCAAATATGGCGATGAATTCTCCTTTACAGCTTTTTAGGCCTTCTTTCAAGGCTCCTGCTTTAAAGCCAATCCGATTTTCACGCCTAACTTGAACGATGTCAAGCCCTTCGTTACGGTATTTTTCAACAAGGCTTTTTGTTAGACTCACAGATTCATCAGTAGAATCATCTAAAACCTGAATTTCTAATCGCTCTCTGGGGTACGTTATGGTATTGATGCATTTAAGCAAACGTTCCATTACGTACAATTCATTGAAAACGGGCAATTGAATTGTGACATAAGGAACCCGGGTAAGATCCGAAATGTCCAAGGTAGGAAGCGGTTTTTTATTTTTGTTTGCTTTTTTATAATTAGATAACAAGTTTAACTGAGCTAAGCTGTAAAAAAAGACGAGTAACAATGACACGGAATACACCCCCATAACAAGGTAAGCGATGTTAATCCAAAAATACTCCATGGTTGATTATTTGCTAAAATAATGTTTGAAAATCCAACCCATTATTTTAATTCCTGCAAATATAGTTCCTTTTACCGTTCCAGAAACTTTTGACACCCCAATTCTTTTCCTATAATGAACACGAACTTCTTGATAGTTAATTTTTTGTCGTAAAACTTTCAATTGCATCTCTACAGTCCATCCATAGGTTTTGTCTTTCATTTTCAGCTTTTCTAAAGTTTCCCACTGAATAGCACGAAATGGCCCTAGGTCTGTAAATCGAGATCCATACAAAAGACGCATGAGAAAGCAAGCCAATGCGTTACCAAACACCTGCTGCGGTGTAAGCGATCCTTTTTCTCGAAGTTCCATAACCCGAGCCCCCACAACAAATTCTACTTCCCCTTTTTTTATGGGGTCGATTAATTTTGTTAGCTCTTCAGGATGATCAGAATAATCTCCATCCAAGAAAACAAGAATATCAGGGGGGTTATTTTCTAGATAGTGTATGCCTTTTAGACAGGCATATCCATAGCCTTTTTTAGCTTCAAATAGAACAGTTGCCCCTGCATTTTCAGCCACCTTTGTCGTCTCATCTGTTGAGTTATTGTCTACCACAATAATTTCGGACACAACATCAGGAATGGCCGATATTACTTTTCCTATGGCCTCTGCTTCATTGAAGGCAGGGATGATGACTTTTGTATTCAATTAATTCAATTCAATGTTATTTCCTAACGGAAAATCGGGCGTGTTGGTTCTGTTTTGCACCGGTCCATTTTCTAGCTTTAACACCCCTCTAGGACATACTGCAGAACATATTCCACAGCCAACACAGGAAGAGCGAACAATATTTTGTCCTTTTTGCGCATAAGCCCGAACGTCTATTCCCATTTCACAATAGGCGCTGCAATTGCCACATGAAATGCATTGCCCTCCGTTTGTAGTAATACGGAAGCGCGAGAACAAACGTTGTTGAAGCCCAAGAATAGCCGCCATAGGGCAACCAAATCTGCACCATACTCTACTTCCCAATAGGGGATAAAAGCCAACGCCTAAAACCCCAGAAAAGGCTGCGCCAATACCAAAGCCATACCATTTGCTTAAGCTATAACTGCTGAAAAATAAGATGTTTTTTTCTCCTGAAAAGGCTTGTATGCTTAAAACTCCAACCATGACCAAGCCGATAGAAATCATGGTGTAAAGCGCATCTTTGTCCATTTCATCTCGCTTGAAGAAATAAATGGCACCCATGAGTAATCCCAAGAAAACGACAATGAAATACACAAAACTTTCTTTTTGTATGCCTACTGCATCTCCATTGGTACGAAGAAATGACCAAATCAACGCTAGGGTGGTTAAGAAAATCAAAATCAAAACAACATGAATCATCCAACGTTCCAATTTCCAAATGCTTATTTTCTTACTCGATAATTGTCTAAAAGGATCTCCAGCCGTTTCAGCCAAGGCCCCACAGCCGCATACCCAAGAACAATACCATCGTTTTCCGTATTTGTAGGTGAGGATGGGGGATACGATAAAAATCATAGCCAAACCACTGAAGAGCATAAACATTCCAAGCATACCACCGTTAAGCATATTTTTTAAATGCCAGCTTTCAAAAAAGTAATGGTTTAACGGCCACATATTTTTGATGTCTTTTGCAAAATAGGGAGTGTCAGGATGAAGGAGACTCAGTAATTCAGGAAGAAAGAAAGCAAAACCCAATTGAAAAAACACAACCGATAAGGTCCTAAAAATTTGATAGCGATTTCCCCGGTACTTGTACATAAACTTTACGCCAAAAATAAGTATGGCTAAGGTGTAAAGCGTTCCATAAACAAACCATTGGGTGGCGGTTTTTCCATTCAGCAGCTTGCTGAGTGGATCAAACAACCCTACAATACCCGTATTTTTTTCTGCATTGTAGCCTAAGGTTTCGGGGTAAAAATAAAGTGCGATATAAAAACCGGTTAATCCCATGGCCACCAACCAGCCTAAAACACCCCGATTGGATAGGGTATTGTACCAAACATTGTTGTTCTTTATTCCAGACAAACTTCCTTTATAGAAAAAATGGGTATACATTAAACTGCCTAGGGTTATGCAACCCAGGGCCCAATAGATCCCGCTTGGAAGATCCGAAAAGTGAGGTAAAAAATAAGGTAAAAAAAGCATCGCTAATCCTGCTACTCCCATGAGTAGCCCCGTTATTTTTCCCCAGTACAATTGAGGGGTTAAATTTGTTCCTGCCATACTTTTTGTATTTCGTGTTGATGGGTGGGTGAAAATTCAGGGTCAAAACCAGCGTGATTCCACTCGTCTATCACCCTTGATACTTTAGCCTTTTGTGTTATCCATTGGTCGCAATTATAGTGCCGTATACGTATTCCCATGACATTAATGCCTAGGAGTTCTAAAGAGGATTTTTTATAGGCAATACGAATGGCTTTGTTTTCTCCTTTTTTCTCCCAATAGAAATGCGCTTCATCTTCTTTGGGATTGGGACTTACTTGTCCATAGGTTTGGTATTCTATATCAAAAAATTTAGCGCTATTGAACCAATTCCCAGGGCTGTATTTGGTTGGGGTTCCGCACAAGGTTTGCGCGACGGTTTCTCCCATCATTCTTCCTGTATACCATACGGCTTCAATGGACTTTCTTCCTTGAGAGGGTTTTTTTAGCTCTGCGCAATCTCCTATTGCGTAAATATCGTTGTAGTTTGTTTGTAAATACTCATTTACCAAAATTCCCCTTTGGGTGTCTATATTAGAAGCTGCTAACCAATCAATGTTGGGCTTTACACCAGCCGTAAGTCCTACCCATTGACAATCAATTTTTTCTCCAGAGGATGTGATGATTGCTTTTGCTCTTCCGTCCTCATCGGGTATAATTTCCTTTAATTCAGTGGATAAACGCAAATCAATCCCGTGAGCAAGAATATGACGGTTGATCATATTTGATTCTTCTGAGGGAAGAACAGTGTTCCAAAAGCTAGATTCCCTTACCAAAAAAGTTACGGAAACACCCCTACTATGAAGCATCTCGGCCAATTCAATTCCAATCAATCCGCCCCCTACAATTACAGCATGTTTTGTGGTAGGTGTCCATTGCTCTAAAGTTTCGAGATCTTGTTTGCTGTACAAACCTTGAACGGCTTTTAAATCTTGGCCCTTCCATCCAAAGCGATTGGGAACTGACCCCGTTGCAAGAATCAGTTTGTCATAGGTCAAAACGGCGCCTTGGGTCAAATAAATGCATTTTTTCTCAGGCTCTATTTCAATAACTTTATCCAAGCGCAATTCAAGCTTATTTTTCTTCCAAAAAGAAGCTTCGTAAGGGTGTAAATGAGACCATTGCATGTGTCCCATGAATACATACATAAGCGCCGTTCGAGAAAAGAAATATTTGCTTTCTTTTGAGACAATGATTATGGGTTGGTCGCTTTTTTTACGAATGTGTCGTGCAGCCGTAATCCCAGCAATTCCATTTCCGATAATAACAATGGGCTTTTTTGACATGGGGGTTGTGACGCTTTTTGCTAAAATTAGCTATTTTTTGTATATTGACATAACCCAACTTACGAACAACCTACTTTGAATCCCTCTTTTTTGCGGCATCAAAGGTTGTTTAAAAAACAAATGACCATGAAAGACAACAGCCTTTGGGTAGAACTTGAGCTTGAAACAGGCGTCTCACCCGAAAAAGTTTGGCGTGTATTGACTGATCCAAAATGGACTGAAAAATACATGTACGGGTGTCAATTTCATTCTACTCTTCATTTGGGAGACAAAGCGGCTTGGGTGCATTATGATGAAAACGGCAATAGAATTACGGAAGTCAGTGGTGTAGTTGTGGCTTGCGTCCCCAACAAAATTCTACACTTAAAATTATTTCATAATAAAGGAAATAAAAATGCTACATCAGAGTTGATTTTTTCCATCGCACTTAAAGCAAGCCAAGCCATTTTAAAAATTCAGCAAGGGGATTTTATCCATTTTAATGACCCTGAAAAGGTTTACATAAAAACACTTGACGGATGGAACTATGTAAAGAAAGATTTATTAGCCACCTGTTTGGCTGTCCCATGATACAATAACTTAAAACCCTACTTATGATTTTTTTATTTTATGCCCTTATTTTCTTGATTACATTACTGTTTGTACAATACTATTACCCCTATTTTAAAGGGGCTAAGGACCTGTTTTCAATCTTTGGTTTTTTGACGGTTACGTTCGTATTTGGCGCCTTTATAAGTGTCATTGTTCTGCTGCCTTATTACATATTTTTTGCAGCTTAGGCCTTAGCGAATGTGTTTTTCATAGTAGCGCTGAAGGTGCTTTGGACGGTATCCTAGTGCACGTAAACTGTGGATGATGCCGTGATGGTACATCAATCTCAATACCCCATTTTTATGGAACTTTCTTGCGGAGGTCACGAGGGTTTTTGGAATGACGCAAAAAGATTTATGCTTAAAAATTCGATCGATCAATTCTCCATCTTCGCATAGAGTATACTGTTCATTGAACCCCCCTAATGTAAAAAAAAAGTCTTTTTGAATGAAAAGCGATTGGTCACCCCCGCGGCAAAATCGAAAGGGGAAGTGCGTAAAGAATCCACTAAGACCTAAAGCCCAATGCGAACTGTCGAATTGCATCCGAAAACAGCCTGATTTAAACTTTTTTTGATGCAATAGGATGGATTGGTCAAATCCTTTTGGAGGGAAAGAATCTACATGTAAAAAATACAACGTATTGTTTGTTGCTTTTTTTGCTCCGAGGTTCATTTGTTTTGCACGCCCTTTTGGGCTAGTATAAAACTGCACTTTAGGGAATTCATAGATGACATCAGTCGTACGGTCTTGACTGCCACCGTCTACCACAATAATTTGATGATTTTGAAGCTGGGCCTTTTCTGTAATCCAATTCAAAAGTTTTGGTAGATTATTTTCTTCATTATACACAGGTATAATGATGGATAGAGCTTTATTCGTTGAGTGCCCAATCATAATCCAAATACTTGATCTTGGTTGAAGGAGAGTATTTTAGGGGGCTATGTTGGTTGATAAAGTCAATCTTCTCCTTCTTATTGCCAAAATCAGATGAAAACCAAAAGAAAATTTTAGACAAATAAAGGGAAGTTGAGCTTAGTTGATTCTTCTGAGGGTTTGCTAAAAATTTTTTGGTTACCTGATCCAAACGTTCTTGTACATTGGAAGATTCAAAAGCACTATTTTCAAGCTTTGGGCAGGAGACAGAAGCACAATTGATGGCAAAATGAATTCTAGGATCTTTCATTTTTCGAAGAATTTGATGTTCCAAATGACCCAAAGAAACTTTTTTATCCCCGAGTGAAAATAATTTTCTCCGCCAAGGCATTCCCAATCTCCGAATGCTCTTCAAAGGGTAGTGCGTTAAGATTAAATCGACAGTTACCGCATTATATGCATTGATGAAGTAAGCCAAAGAATCGTTTTTTGACCAATATCTTTGGGGTGGGTTTTCTTCTAACGTTTTTATATACGTCTTCAGCTTTTTTGAATTTTCCTTCCACTCTTTATAATTTACTTTTCCTTTGTCATCCACCCATTGTTTTAGTTCTTGCGTCCACAAGTAATGAATGCTTTTTTGTCCAAAAAGCGAAGAGTTTAAAGAGAACAAGCACAAAACTAATAATAAGAGCCGCATTTTTAATCGGTTTTTAACAACATCCTCCTCCGTCATAATGATAAGTAGAAGGACTTATAAATAGATCATCACGATTCAATTCTTCTAGCTTCGCTGAGGTTTTATCACAGATGGCTAGGGGCTGATTTTTAAGCAATACATGCCCGTTTTGATCGTCATAAAAATCTTCCTCTCCAAAATAGATGGCTGTACGTCCAGTGAATACGCAAGGTCCATCCGCTGGCATTGGGTCTTTTATTGCGCACACTTCCACACTTTCAATGTAAATGTTTTCTTCGGTAGGGTAATGCTTAGGATCCAATATGCGATATGGGCGTCTAGCACGGATTTCGATTGTTCCAAAACCTGTTTCCGTCAAAAGTGTTATGTAGTCATTTAATGGAATGGAACCCGAAAGGCACAATGCTCTTAGTGTATCATCGTTCCGTAGGGTTTCATTCATTTCTTGTTCACAGGTAGGGTCACTCATTACAAGTCTCCCATGGGGTTTCAATACCCGATACATTTCTTTTAAAGCCTTTTTCAATTCTTCCATTTTAAAAATATTGAAAAGACAATTTTGTGCTGCAACATCTATGCTGTTATCCGCTACGGGAAGGGCTAGAGCATTTCCTTTTTTTAGGGTGACAAATTCTTTTTTAAACCATTCATTTTCATTCTCCGCTTGTTCAAAATTTTTAGCAGAGGCCTCTAACATTTCATCCACAACGTCTACGCCAATAACCCCTTCTTTTTGTCGTGAGAAATAAGCAAATTGTAGTAGTTCCATTCCACCACCAACACCCACGTATAAAATTTTAGGCGTATTGACCAAATCGCGGGGGTGAACAGTACTGCCACAACCGTAATTCATTTCCTGCATTATGCGGGGTATTTTTAACCCTGGAAATTGCCAGATGGGGGTAGTCGTACAACACAAGCCCACATCTGGAGTTAGTGCTGCTTCTTTGTATACATCTTTTGTTACGCCTAAATAGTCCATGTTTTTTATAGTTGAGGGATGAGTTTTAATAGAATTGCAATCAAAGATTGTTCCGCTTTTTTGGCCATGGCCATAATGTCTTCTATGTCAATTGGCTTGAGGTTTTCAGGGTCACATGCATCTGTCAGCACCGAAAATGCTAAAACAGCCATTTGCAATTGATTGGCAACAATGACTTCTGGAACTGTGGACATGCCTACCGCATCAGCACCAATAATTTTTAAATAGCGGTATTCAGCACGCGTCTCTAAATGAGGTCCCACCACGCTAGCATAGATGCCTTGATGAAGGGTTATATTTTCAGCTTGCGCAATGAGAACAGCTTTTTCTTTAAGTGATGCGTCGTAGGGCGCGCTCATGTCCACAAATTTAGGTCCCAATTCTGCATTGCCTTTATACGCTAGGGGAGAACCTCCTTGAAGGTTTATATGATCATCGATTAACATCAGTTCTCCTTTACTGTAATTTAAGTTGATGGCGCCCGCTGCATTGCTAATCATCAAATGTTTTACCCCCATGGCGTGTAATAAACGAATCGGAAAGGTGATTTCCATATTGCTATAGCCTTCGTACTTATGGAAACGTCCATCGAGTACGAGCATTTGTTTTTGAGCTAAAGTTCCGTATAACAATCTCCCTTTATGAAATTCCATGGTCGATTCAGCTAGGTGAGGAATTTTGTCATAGTCAATCGTCTTGTGAATTTCCATCTGCTGAACAATGTCCCCCAGTCCAGTGCCCAAGACAATTCCGATTTTGCATGGAGGAATTCCTTCAGCTTCTAAATAGGCTTGGCTTTCACTTATTTTTTCGATCCAGGTCATATCAATTTTTTTAAGGCTTCGATGGGTTCTAGGTCCTCCCACAAATCTATATCGTTTTTTTCGTTCAGTAGTTTTATTTTTTTGTCCCTGCACTTTTTTAGGGTGTCTTTTAAAACTTGATTTCCTCCCCAATGTATAGACTCAAATAATTCTTTATGCGGAATTTTCATCCCGATCAAATAATAACCACCATCTTTCGCAGGGCCAATGACCAGATCGTTTTTGTCCAATGCTTTAAACCCTTTTTCAATGTCCTCTAAAGTAAGATCCCATAAGTCAGATCCAATGATTAGGGTTTTTTCAAATCCTTTGTAAAAGCTGTCCTGAAAGGCATGAAACATTCGGGCGCCTAAATCTTTTCCTTTTTGTACATCAACGCTTTGGCATGCATTTTTCCATACCGAATTTCTTTCTTCTTCTTTGGAGAAATACACACTTTTAAAAGCTTTGACAGTGTTCAAAACTTCCACTGTTTTTTGGGTCAATGCATTGTGAATTACCAGTGCATTGGAATCTCCTATGCTTTTCGCTAAACGCGTTTTCACCTCGCCTTTAACAGGATTTTTGGTAAATACAATAAGGTGTTGACTGTCTTTATTCATTCAGCGATCGTTCCTTGACAACTGCTGCCTGCTCCAGCGGTGCAGCCGTAACAATGTTGTGAGATGCAGATGGTCCTGTTCTGTAGTTTAGAGGCATCAAAATCGCGGACATGATTTTTTTCGAGGGCTACTTTTAGATCCAACATCTGATTGAAATCGCAATCATATAAAAAACCATCCCAACGAACAGACAATGTTGTTCTGCACATAACATTCTTCACCGCAGCGGGGTTAAAGGCCTCTACAAGAGCATGCATGTATTCTTCGTAGTTTTCAGATGCAATAAGGTAATCCAAAAAGCGACTGATGGGCAAATTTGTAATGCTGAACAACTGTCCAAATTCAATTCCAAAATCTTCTTTTAAGGCCACTTTAAAATCATTTTCCATGGCCGTTTGATCTCCCGGTAAAAAAGCTCCGGAGGGATTGTAGACCAAGTCCAGTGCCAATTCTCTTCCAGGAATACCATATCCTGCAACATTTAGGCGTTGAAGGGCATCTATAGAATCTTTAAAAACACCAGATCCCCGTTGACGATCGGTTTTTTCTCTTTTATAAAATGGGAGCGAAGAAATAACATGGACCTTGTTTTTTGCAAAAAAATCAGGAAGGTCATGGTATTTTTTGTTGGCCACAATGATGGTTAAATTCGATCGAACAATTATTTCTTTGACTCCTGTTTGTCGAATTTGTTCTACAAACCATCGAAAATTTGGATGCATTTCTGGTGCACCTCCAGTTAAATCTACCGTCTCAATCGCATTGCTTTTCATAACTGCCAGACATTCTTCTAACGTCCTTTGTGTCATGATTTCTTTTCTGTCTGGACCCGCATCTACATGGCAATGCGCACAAACTTGGTTGCACATGTACCCTAGATTGATTTGTAGTATAGATAGCTTTTCAGGCTGTAAACCCAGTGGCATTAAGGGCTTTATTTTTTCATGGAAGAATGGGAGTTCCCCTTTAGAAAAAACACCCTTAGATAGAATTTCTAACTGCTTTTCTGTAGAGGATAAATCATTTCCTCTAGCTTTTAACGATTTTTTCATTTTACATGCTGAGTTGATCGTGACGATTCATCATTTGAACCCCATGAACAAGTGCTGCACCACTTTTGATGGCAGCGGTCACGTGAACGGCTTCCATCATCTCTTCTTTTTCTATCCCCCTTTGAAGACCGTCTTTGGTATACGCATCTATGCAATAAGGGCAGTGAACTGCATGGGAAACAGCCAATGCAATGAGTGATTTTTCTCTCGCAGACAAACTGCCTTCTTCAAACACTCTGTTGTAATATTCAAAAAACTTTGTCCCAAGTTCTTCATTCCATTCTGTGATTTTTCCGAATTTTTTTAAATCCTCCGGTTGGTAATAGGGCTTTTTCATGTTCCTTTTATTTCTACCAAATGTATTTAAATTTTTATTAATCGATTGGTCCCATTCTAAGCCTTATGGAATAATAATGAGTGATGTTAACCTTTTTATATTGTATATTTAAATAAACATATCTATCTTTATAAAATGACCTATAATAATCGCTTGTATTTGATGTAAAATAATTTTTCTTGGACTTAACAACTGATTCAACCATTCCGCTTTTTATCAGCAATTTTGTAACGGTATTATTGATTCTTTTTTTCAGTAGAGATAGAAATCAGCAAACCGCAGTTTATAAAGAACAGATTGCACGATTAGAGTCTCAGTCTTTGAGAGCTCAGATGAATCCTCATTTTATTTTCAACGCCCTTAATGGCATTCAAAGTGTAATGATCCTTCAAGGGGAGGCCATGGTGAATAAATATCTCGGGGTGTTTTCCAAGATGTTACGCTTTACAATGGACATGTCTAACAATGATCTTATCAGTCTTAAAGATGAGCTTATTTATTTGACTACCTATATAGAACTTCAGAATATGCGGATGCAACAAGATGTTGATTTTTTGGTGAAGATAGACGAAAAGATAGATCCGCATCAATGTTTTTTACCCACTATGTTATTGCAACCCATTGTTGAGAATGCCATCATTCACGGCTTGCAGCCTTTGAAAAAAAACAAAAAGATCGAAATAAAAGTAAAAAAAGTAAAAAAGGAAAAAAACCTTCTTCGCATAACGGTTGAGGATAACGGCGTTGGTCGAAAAGCGTCTCAGGTGAGAAAACAGAAAATGGAGCGGAAACACACCTCCTATGCTTCTCAGATTTTAAAAGAGCGAATAGACATTTACAGTTACCTCAGGCGAGAAAAAACTGACTTTTTTATGGAAAATATAAATTCCTCAAAAAAGAATACAGGAACACGGGCTGTTCTTGTTTTTCCGTATTTGATCGAAAAAGAAAAATTTATTTAAGATGAAAAATCTGACGGCTATCATTGTAGATGACGAAAAAAAAAATGTCGACCTATTGTTCTATTTTGTGCAAAAATACATTCCAGAAGTTCATATTTTAGATCGTTGTCTAACGTATGAAGCAGCCCTACATTCCATTTCAAAAATTCAGCCACAGCTGGTTTTTTTGGACATACATCTCAATGATAAAAATGCATTTGACCTCTTGAAAGAATTAGATCATTTGGATTTTCAGATCATCTTCACCACTGCCTTCGATGAATACGCTTTAAAGGCATTTCAATACAACACGGTAGATTATCTTTTAAAGCCCATTGTCATCGAGGAGTTGAGGAAAACAATTGATCGTGTCCTGGAAAAACGCAATGGAAAATATGAATTTGGTCCTGAACAGCTGCATACGCTAAGTCAATCGTTGTTGGGACGACATCCTACGAATCTGGTTTTAATTTCCGGAATGGAGCGTGTGAATTTAATAGACCCTAACGATATAATTTATTGTAGGTCTTCCGGGCGTTATACTGAGTTTTATTTGAAAGGTAAAAAGCGTTGTATTGTTTCCTCCAAGACTTTAGGTCAATACGAAAGAAGTTTAGACCCTGTGTATTTCTATCGCATCCACAATACATTTCTCATCAATTTAATGCATCTGGACAATATCAATAAAAAAGCGGGAAATTACTGTGAAATGTCAAATGGTGATTCTTTACCTATATCAAGACGGCGTTATGAGGCCTTGATGAAACGATTGCGTTAATCTTCTGGTTGAAGAAGGGGATGAATGCCCAAGATTTGTTCTTTTTCGTATTGATCCATAAAAAGGCGATCCATAATTTGGTACCCCAAAACGGTGCTGTCATTTTTTATTTTCATGAGCATTCGCTTTTGGATGTATTTTGACAAGTATACTTTTGATAGTTTTTTGTAGGAATAATGCCAGGGTTCATAGTGAAATCCTTTTCTGAGGCTGTCCTGGTCGTACACTAAATGAAAACCATAGTCCGATGCATGCCTCTCCATCCATTGCCTTAAAGTAGAAAAAGCATTGTTCTTATGGAAAAGGCTATCCAAAAGCACATCTCCTTTTACGTTGGAATGACGAAGAATAAGGTCAATATCTGTTCCCCAATGGTGCCGAGAAGTACCCGGCAAAGTAGAGTACTCTATGATTTTATTAATGGCATCTTTGGCAGAGATACCCTCAGATGTAAAACGTTTGAATTTCCTATTCCAAATTCGTTTCTGCGCAGCATAACTACGAAAACTAGATACGACTTCAATGTCTATTCCGTCTTGTAACGCTGCAGACCTCATTTTTTCAAATGCTTTTTCAGCTTCTGGATGTAGGCGGTATTCTTTCCCTTTGTCTGGGTAAATGTAGTGTCCCAATAAAATGCTGTCCATTTGTTGTTCACTCGTTTGACCTAAGATGCTTAGGCTAACGAATCCGAGACAAATGAGCAAGAAACTTTTTTTCATGTCAGGTGTTTAAAGTAACAATAATGCAATCCAATAGGCGGTAGGTCAAAAACCGAACCATGAACCGTATACTGAAGTTGCTGATAAAAAGGTACTGCGGCTATTCGTGCATTAAGCCAAATAAAGGAAATCTCTTTATGAAATAATTTTTCTTCAATACGATTCATCAAAAGACGCCCAACCCCATTACGATGATGCTCTGGTAAAACAGCGACTCCACGGACTTGATAACTGTTTTCGATTTTAAAATCAGGATGTGTTTTAGCATAAGCAGAAAGAACGCCAACCATCTGTCCTCCAGTAAAGGCACCCAAGTGAATTGTTTTAGGGTCCTCATCTCCTTCAAACACACAGCTGGAAAGAGGCCGTCCTTTCCGGAGCATAGGGTGCCGGACAGCATGCGTTTCTTGCGCTTTTATTTTCCGCAGTTGAAAGCGTGAATTCATGCTCGAAAATTACACAATATTTTTGTGGTATCTTTTTCTTTGTGTTGCCAAAGAAAACCCTTTGCTGAACAATGCTATTCTGCGAAGCGTTTACTGAAGAAATTTTAATTCATTATTTTTTCTAGAAGAACCAAAAGAAAACTATATTTGCTGCCATGCGGGAGTAGCTCAGTTGGTAGAGCGTCAGCCTTCCAAGCTGAATGTCGCCGGTTCGAACCCGGTCTCCCGCTCTACTTTTCCTCATCAAGAAAAAAAACCTCTTTCGCGGTAGTACCACAACTTTCTATTATCTTAGTATTCCTATGCGAAATTTCTACCTCCTTATTTTTGTTCTTTTCATTTCTATTTCAAGTTTAGCCCAAGAAAAAAGAAAACGAATTAGCGGAACACTTTTGTACCGAAACACTGCAGTTATTGCTGCTAATGTAGTCAACAATACCGCACAGCAAAATACGATTACGGACAGTGATGGAAACTTTGAATTGCCTATGCGGGTTGGAGATGAAATTATTTTTTCTTCTGTTCAATATAAAATTACAACGGTAAAAGTAACCCCTGAAATTCTTCAAAAAAGCAGAATGGTTATTGCTTTAAATGAACGGGTAAACGAGTTGGATGAAATTGTAGTCACTCCTGAAAACACCGAAAAATTTTTAGATTTAAAAAAGGAAGAATTCAAAAAAGTAGATTATGTACAAGATAAGTCTACCAAAGTTGAAAACAGACTGACAGACGATAGACAATTTGAGTACGGATTAAATTTTATTAATATCGCTAAACTTTTGGTAAAGGCCCTTAAAGATAAATCACCACAGGAGCGATTAACACTTACCCCAAGTAAAATATTGCCTTATGTATTAGAAGACTCCTTTTTTACGCAAGACTTGGAATTGCCTCAAGATCAAGTAGTGGGTTTTTTAGAACATTTGGATAAAACAATGCCCTCTGACCGATTGCTGAAAAAAGACATGGAATTTCAGTTGATCGAGTACCTATATCAAGCAAGTGAAAAGTATAAAGTCCTTTACGAGTGAAACTTTCCCAGTGGATGATTTGTTTTTTTGTGGGTTGTCATTTTCTAACGGCTCAAGAATTCAAGCTTTTGAAAGGGAGAGTGATACACAAAGAACTCTCAGTACAGGGAATACACGTTGTAAATGCTAGTCGGGGTAGCGCTGAAATAACCGATGTAGAGGGGTATTTTGAGATTTCTGTTCGCAACGGAGAAACCTTGATATTTAGTGGGGTTCAGTTTAAAACCAAAGAACTCACTATAGAGGGGTCACTTTTTGACGCTGCAGAGATCGTCGTATATCTTGATGCCTTTGTCAATAAACTGGATGAAGTTGTGGTGAAATCTCATGGGCTTTCGGGAGATTTAGGTTCAGATTTGGCCAATGCTAACATCAATCGTCCTTTAAATTTTTATGATGTTGGGATACCTGGTTTCAAAGGTGAACCTAAAGAAAAAATCATTTCTGGGAAAAGTCTTATCCTCACGACTTTATTGCTTCCGATAACTGGAGCCGTTAGTATTGATGCAATTTATAAGCATCTCTCGGGCTATTATAAAAGCTTGAAAAAGAAGCGCGCCATGGAGGCGGATTTTACGGTAATCTTTACCATTATTGAATTCTATGGGTTGTATTTTTTTGTAGAAAATTACAATCTTGAGGAGGAGGAAGTGTATGGCTTTGTGACAGGCTGTTTTGAAAACAGCGCCATTGAAGAAAATTTTAAGATGCAGCGTCATCAAGCGGTAATTGCTGCATTTGACACCTATGCAAAAAGTATAAATGAAAATTAAAAAACCCTTAGGTATCTTTACTATCATTCTATTTTTGTGTAGCGCTTCCTCAATACACGATTATTATTTAAGCACTACGGTGGTACGTTATGTTGAAGAAAAATCAGAAATTCAAGTGGTGTCAAAATTGTTCCTCGAAGATGTAGAGGCCTATCTAAATCAAGGAAGAGAAGTTCCTTATGTTTTAGCACCGGACAATTTTCCAAAAGAAATTGAAAAAGACATTGAACTGTTTTTTCAATCCCAATTGCAACTCGAAATAAACGGACAGAATCTTAGAATTGAATATTTAGGGAAAGCATACGACGAAGACCTGCTAGTCCTATACGGATATGTTCCCCTAAAAGAAGTCCCTAAAGAAATTGTTTTCGACAATCATTTTTTATTGGATTTTCTTCCTTCTCAACAAAACATCATTCATTTTAAATCTCCTGAAAAAAACAAAAGCCTTTTAGCAAAAAAAGGAGAAACACGCTTTCCTATAGCGCTTTAGAAAATTCGAAAAAACGCGTTATATTTGAAGCTACTAAGAAAATTAAAATGAAAATAAATTTTACCCTAAGCTCCCTTTTCTTGCTTGCTTTTACCTTCGTATTTGCTCAAGAAAACGCCACCCCTCAAGGCCACAAAAACAACAATAAGTTCAAGCAGTTGTATGAAGAGTTTGCCACGCCAAACCGATTTAGAACAGCCTCTGGTGCCCCAGGAGTAGATTATTATCAACAACAGGTAGACTACAAGATGGACATCATCTTGGATGATGCCAACACTAAACTTTACGGGACAGAAGAAATTACCTACACCAACAATTCCCCAGATGCATTGCCCTATTTGTGGGTACAGTTGGATCAAAATATCCGAAATGAAAACGATATGGAAGGGGCAAAAAATCCTTCATCTGCTCCAAAGTTCGAGCGCGTAGAACGTTTTGTAGACAATTACACTCAAGATAAATTTGTTGGAGGATTTAACATCCAAGAAGTGAAAGATGCTGAGGGGAAGCCGTTGAAATACACCGTTAATCAAACGATGATGCGTGTAGATTTGCCTGCTCCCATACCTAGCGGAGGGCAATACACCTTTAACATAAAATGGTGGTACAAAGTCAATAATCACGTAACCGATAGAGCGCGATCAGGTTATGAATACTTTGAAAAAGATGACAATAGAGCTTATGTAATCGCTCAGTTTTTCCCACGTTTAGCCGTTTATAATGATGTGGAAGGATGGCAAAACTATCAGTTTTGGGGCAACGGAGAATTTGCTTTGAATTTTGGAGACTATGAAGTAAACATAACGGTGCCAGAAGACCATGTAATGGAGGCAACAGGAACATTGCAGAATCCAAAGGAAGTACTTTCGCGAACGGAATATCAACGTTATAAAAAAGCCTTAAACACTTTTGATGCTCCGGTTATGATTGTAACCCAAGAGGAGGTGATTGAGAAAGAAAAAGTTAAAGCCACCAAAAACCGAACTTGGAAATTCGTAGCAGAAAATGTCCGTGATTTTGGGTTTGCAACCTCCAGACGTTTTATCTGGGACATGATGTCTGTTAAAGTAGGAGGGAAGAACGTTATTGCAGCCTCTTTATATCCGAAAGAAGGCAACCCACTTTGGGAAGAGTATTCTACAAAAGTAGTGGCTCACACCCTGGAGGTATATTCAAAGTATACTTTTGACTATCCTTATCCAAAAGCGGTTTCTGTTCATGCCAAGAATCAAGGAATGGAATACCCGATGATTTGTTGGAATTATGGACGTCCCAATGAAGACGGAACGTATTCTGACCGTGTAAAGTACGGGATGATCAGTGTAATCATCCACGAAGTAGGGCACAATTATTTCCCGATGATTGTAAACTCTGATGAGCGTCAATGGGGATGGATGGATGAAGGATTGGATACTTTTATGCAATACTTAACCGAGCAAGAATTCCAAGACGATTATCCATCACGACGCGGAGCACCCTCTAAAATTGTTCGTTACATGTCTGGAAATCAAGAATTCATAAGCCCAATCATGTCCAATCCCGAAAATGTAATTCAATTGGGACCCAATGCCTATGGAAAACCAGCTACTGCTTTGAATATTCTTCGTGAGACAGTAATGGGCAAAGAATTATTTGATTTTGCCTTTAAAACTTATGCTCAGCGTTGGATGTTCAAGCACCCAACTCCCGAAGATTTTTTCCGTACCATGGAAGATGCCTCTGCGGTAGACCTCGATTGGTTTTGGAGAGGATGGTTTTATTCTACAGACGTTGTGGATATAGGCGTTAAATCGGTTAAACGTTTCGTTGTTTCTCCAGATCCTAGTGCTGAAGTTTCAGAAATATTAGAACGCTATAATATGACGGTAGAAGACTTGAGTCCATCGGTCTTTATGGTAGCCGAAGACAGTGAATTGTATTCTAATGAATTGGCCGCTGCACCTGCAGAAGAAAATTCAGAAATACTAAAATCAGCTCTGGAAGGAAACGAAGGAAATCCACTTCCAAAGTATTTTTATGAGGTTGAATTTGAAAAGCCCGGGGGCATCGTGATGCCTATCATAGCGGAATATAGCTATGCTGACGGCACAAAAGAACGGGTAAAGTATCCGGTTCAATTGTGGCGTAAAAACGATGATTCGGTTAAAAAATTAATTACTTCAGATAAAGAATTGATTGGTGTAACCATCGACCCAGATGAAGAAACAGCTGACATCAACGTATCCAATAACGCATGGCCTAAAGAGGAAGAAGCAACAGACTTTGACCAATTCAAAGCCAAAGTCCAAGGATAATCAATACGTTTAGATTTTTAAAAAGCAGTACCCCAAGGTGCTGCTTTTTTATTTGTCTATATTTGTAAAAAAGAGTCAGCATGATTTTGTTTATTAGCGGTGCAGAGATAATGTTTATCTTTTTTGTGGTGCTTCTTATTTTTGGCGCTGATAAAATCCCTAGCATTGCTAGAGGCCTAGCCAAAGGAATAACACAAGTGAAGCAAGCGACAAACGAGATAAAGTCAGAGATTCAAAAATCGGCCGATATAGATCCGACCAAAGATTTGGGCGGAGAGCTCACCAAGGAAATCAAAGAAGTTAAAAAAGATTTAACGGAATTGACCCACTCGGTAAAACGTAAACTTTAAATTTTTCGACTCATCGTAAGTCCATCACGAAGAGGAAGCAATACGGTTTCCAGTTCAGGGTGATTGGCCAAGTGTTGATTGAATTCTTTTAATACAGCAGTATCAGTATCGTTCTTCTGTGTAGATTCAAGGACTTTTCCACTCCATAACACATTGTCAGAGAGAATTAATCCTCCAGCTCGTACTTTTGGAAGAACCATTTCGATGTATTTGAGATAATTTTTTTTATCCGCATCAATAAAGACCAAATCATAGGTTTTATTCATTTTTGGAATTACATCCAAAGCGTTTCCTATGTGTTGATGAATTTGTTTTCCCCAAGGAGAACGGTCAAAAAAGGAACGCTGAAAGTCTTCCAATTCTTCATTAATGTCAAGGGTATCAATACAGCCATCTTGTGGGAGTCCCTCCGCCAAGCAAAGCGTTGCGTAGCCGGTAAAAGTGCCAACCTCTAAAATATTTTTAGGTTGTATTAATTTGGACAGCAGGCTTAGGAATCGTCCTTGTAAAGGTCCACTCAACATTCGGGGTTGTAAAACTTTTAAATGTGTGGCCCGTGTCAACTCTTTTAGTAAA
>CBFIJA010000002.1:0-72808 GCA_965662875.1 Candidatus Arcticimaribacter sp. | reverse complement strand
TAGCTGGTGATTTTATTAAATTCAACGACGAAGAGCTTTATGAAATTGCCCTTCAACTAAATTCACCATATCACTCTCTAGATCAGCATATAGCATTTCTTGCTGAGCATACAAATACACAATATATTTGTGTAACTAAAGGTGGTTTTGGAGCTGTGCTCTATTCCAAAGGTGATTATATTTACCACAGTGGTTATAGGATAGATATAGTAGATACCGTTGGTGCAGGGGATTCCTTTTTGGCTACTTTGTTAAGTGGAATTTTGAATGAACGCAATTTAAAAGAAAGCTTGACAAAAGCATGTGCAATAGGAGCCTTAGTCGCTGGTTCTAAAGGAGCAAACTCAAAAATTTCGAAAAAAGAGTTGCAAGAGTTTATGAAATAAAATGCCTGTATTTTCATACTATGTAACCTAAGTTGCAAACAAAAAAACACGCTTATTTTCACAATGGAAAGCGATCGACCTGTGAAAAGTAATGGAAAGGATTTTTAGCTTAAGCCTTGGCTTCTTTGCTCTTCTTTCTACGGGCAAGTTTGGCCTTGAAGTAAGCTTTATCGGCGATGTAAACCGTTTTGTCTACGGTGCAAAACACCGTGTCTCCAGCTTTATTGGTCAGGGGAGTAGATTTTACAATCTCGATTTCATTTTCTTCTTTAACCCTTTTACGGATCTCCTGCAGTTCTTCTTCAGAATAGTGGAATTGGGCATAGAGGTGTTCATAGGCGGGACGTCGAAACCGAATCTGAGCGGCTTTATCCCAAACAACATAGTCGTCCCCAATGATGTTGATCAGCTGCACCATGGGAAAGGGATCTACCGAAGCAAATAAGCTTCCCCCAAAAATAGAACCGACATAGTTTTTGTTTTTATAGGTATGCTTTAGGCGTATACGAATTTCTTTCAGGTCTTTGGATACAAATGCAATACGACCGCAACTGCGCCGGTACATGGGAGAAAGGTTAAACCCGACCTTAAATAAAAAGGCTTTGCTGAAAATGCGTTGCCCTAGACGCATTAATTTTTGATACATCGTTTATTTCTTTAGATGGCGGTAGCGTTGGCGTAAAACGCCTGCAGTTTGGTCAAAAAGCGGCCGCGTAAATGCGTAAAATAAATCCTGTGGTGGGGGAGGCAGCAGCTCCTTTTGTTTTGTCAATGCAAGTTCTTCTTTGGTCAAAGCTCTTTGGTCTCCTTGGTAGCTTGCCCAATCGTTTTCCCAAATAAAAGTGCTGGGGATTTTGTCTTGGAAAACCACATTTCCAGTGCTGGGCACTACAATAGCAATGTTCAGTAATCCCCCGCTTTCTATGGTTTTTTCAAAGCGTTGCAATTCGGCCTCTACTTTTCCGTATACCGGTATTTTGTTGCCAAGGCTATCGCGGATTTCTCCTACATTAACGCTGTCCCTTACCAAAGTTTCTCGGGTTTCTTTTAGGTAGGTTTGCCCAATGCTGTATCCGTCAAAAGAAAGGTCTACGATCTGATCCGGTTGTTGCTTGTTGGCGTACAAGCTTTCCAATGCCTCAAAAGTAGCAAAGGTATAGTTGAGTTGATTTAAAAGCTGAAGCAGTTGTTGTTGGAAAAAGGCAGCATTCAATTCCAGGCCCTTACTGGCTACCGGGATGCTTGACACCCCAATGATCTCTGTCCCCTTATTTTGTGCCGTTTGGATGTAATTGTCAATGCCCGCATAGTTGTCTTGATAGCTTTTGGCGGTTTGGAAATAACGGTAGGCAAGCCTGGCTTCTTCTTTTTGTTGTGTGGCCATCGCCTTTTGACCTGCATTCACATAGGCCTGTGCCCCCAAAGCCAAGGCTTCGTTTAATTTTGCTTGATAGTCTACCGGGCGAACGACCGCCAAACAGCCGGGGCATTGCAAAAGGGAGGTGTACAAGTTTTGCATCTGTCGGTATTGCGCAATGCTGTTGTCCCATTTAAAGCGATTTGTGCTTTGCTCAAACTGAAGGATTTTTTGCTCAGCGACCTGAACGGCATAACCGTAGGCTGCCTTCAGAATGGCTTGTTGTTTTGTGTTCGACGGTTTTTTACGCAGCTTTTTAATGCTGAGGGCTACGGCTTTTTCATAATTCCCTTTTTCGAATTGATTTTTGGGGGAAGAGCAAGCAGTTGTAAAAAGAAAAACCCCTGCTAGTAGAAGGGAAGAAATTGTGCGCATGGAGTTGTCTATAGAATTTACGGCAAATTACAAATATCTTCCTACATTTAAGGTATAAACGTAACCCAATGGACGCTTTAAATCACATCATGCAGGCCCTTTTTACGCCCTACCGCAAGCGTGTACCCGATGTAGGGGAAATTATAGCCGCCATGCAAAAAAAGGGGATGATTGCCGATGAAAGTGAGATAGAAAACGATCATGTTGCCTTTAGAACCTTGGGAGTTCCCAATTTGGGACTGGCTTCTTTTGAAAAGATTTTTTTGCATTACGGTTATACCAAAAGGGAGTCGTATCATTTTGCAAAGAAAAAATTGGATGCCTATTGGTACGCTCCGCCAGATCCGAAATTCCCAAGGATTTTCATCAGTGAACTGCGGGTGAAAGATTTATCTGAAGCCGCGCAAAAGATCATTCAAAAGTTTACCGCTTCCATCACAAGCGATCCGGTAGATCAGTTGAATTTGGATGCTGTTCAAGCGGTAGGTGATTTTTTTCACCGTCCCCTATGGGATTTACCTACGGCCCAAGAATACGAGCAGTTGGCACAGGAGAGCGAATATGCGGCCTGGGTGATCTACAACCGCTATTATTTAAACCATTACACCATCAGTGTACATGCCTTGGCAAGCCACAATACCTTAGAAATCTTCAATGCTTTTTTAGAAGACATCGGGATTGTGCTGAATACTGCAGGCGGAAAAATTAAAGTAAGTCCAGATGGATTATTACGTCAGTCGAGTTCCGTGGCGGAGATGATTACAGCCCGTTTTTCCTGCGGCACAGAACTGGAAATACCCGGGAGTTATGTTGAGTTTGCAGAGCGCTTGCCGCTTCCAGAATTTAAGCATTTGCCTGCCACAGCATTGACCCGAGAGCACAGAAGAGAGGGGTTTGAAGCCGGAAATGCAGACAAAATTTTTGAGAGTACTTTTCGCGAACAAACCCAACGCGATTAGTTAGTCTTTCTTTTCTTCTTTCTTTTCCCAAACTATGGCGGTTTTGTTTTGCAATACCCTTGCCAGGGTATAGGCGGCTGTCCCAATCACCTTATTTAGGTTTTCAAGGTCCAAATTTTCTACTTCGTCTTCTGCCCCGTGGTAGTGTTCATAGTTTTTAAAATCAAAAGTGGCGAAGGTTTGTGCCGCTACACCAAAGGTTTCGGCAAAAGGATAATTGTCAGAGCGTTTAAAGAGATTGTATTCTTTCGCTTCCGGAAGAAATTGCACAAAATTTGGCGAGACCGCGTTAAAGACATCGGCCATATTGGAGTGTTCATAGCCCGTTAAATAAACTTGATTTTCTCCTGTGGTTAAAGCCGTGCCAAGCATTTCAAAATTCACCAGATATTCCAGCTTTACGTTCTCACGTTTCATGCGCTGGGCCAGGTGCTCCGCTCCTTTTAACCCTTTTTCTTCGTCGGCAAACAAGGCGACGATTATGTTTTGTTCCCACTGATATTGCGCTAGAAATGAACTTATTTGCAATACGGCAGTACTGCCAGAGGCGTTGTCATTGGCACCGTTGTAGATCGTGTCACCTTCAGTTCCACGGATTCCGATATGGTCAAGGTGTGCACCAATCAAAACGGTTTTTCGGTCGGGATCATAGGACCCAATTTGGCCTACGATATTGTAGGACAACAGACTGTCTGTGACTAGGCTATCTCTGTATTTGGGGTAAAACGCTTGGATGTTGTGGGTTTTAAAATAGTCGACAACATAGTTTGCGGCATCATAATACCCTCCATTTTTACTGTCTCTTCCCTTCATTTCATCACTGGCCAAAGTAGAGATAATGTCTTGGGTTTCTGCCGCTGAAATGTATTCCCGTACACTAGCTTGGTCAAATGATTTTGTTGGGCTGCAACTGGAAAGAAGTAAAAGTGTGAAAAGGACTAGGGGGATAAAAAATTTGTTCATGAGGGTTTAGTTTAACAATCGAATATTTTCTTTTTTAAAGGTCAATACATTCCATCCGTTTTGGTAAAAGGTTTCGCCTGTGATTTCGACTTCTTGAGCGACATAGGGCGATAAAAAACGCGCAAAGTTTTTATGTGTTTTGTCTTGTAGAATGTAATAGTTATTGCGCCCGTCTTTTTGAATTCGAAGTACGGGGGGAATGCCGCTTTCAATGCTTCGAATGGCAGTGCTTTTATGGGCTTTCCCTTCTGCGGGCTGCATGTATCCAAACCAGGATTTTGACGCAATGATTTCGCCTTGTAAAACTTTTGTTTTTGGGCGGGTCTGCGTGATCGGGTAGCTGCTGTTTAAGATGACTTCAATGGACATTTCAGTATCGCTTAACTCAATCAGTTGCTTGCGGTCTCCGTAAAGTAATTTTCCCGTAACGCGTACTTTTTTTCCGTTTAGGCTTCCCCATTTTTCTTCTGCTTTTTTCACCATTTCTTGGGGTCCTCTTTTTTCGGGACCTACCAAGAGCGCTTCTGGGTCGAGCGCAGGATCATAATACCCGAAATCCAACTGAACCAATGGTACGGGATAATCAAAATAAAACCCTTCAAAGGTTCTTTCGTATTCTTTTTCATAGACATGCGCAGAAAAGGGTTTTTGCCAATAGACAATCCCGTAGGTCATAAACGGAAAACTGACCAATGCAGCCAAAGTACCCATTCGAATCCACCACGGGGAGGGTGTTTTTGTGGAAAAGGGGGCTGGAATAAACCGTGCGACGGCGATAGTGCCAAAAACCAGAACGGCTCCAAGGCAAAGTCCTGTCCAATAAAAAGGATGTGCGTCGTATTGTAAAATCCCAAGTGCAACATGCAATAGGATGATCCCATAGAGGATCTGGACAAGAAGATGAAGTTGCTTTTTAAAACGCAATGTCTTTCCTATACTCTTCTCGTACATTCTAATCCCCCCAAAGGTAAGCAGCAACAAGAGCCCTAAAAACCCTAAGGTCTGAAAAGGGAATTCTGTTAAGCTTCCGTATTGAGTATTTGATAAGAATAAACTGGTCAATGCCGATTTATTCCCACCGCCATGAAAATGAATCAGACTATAAAAACCGTGTAAGGATCCAAAGATTAAAAGGAGAACCTCTGCGGAGCTACGCAAAGGGAGAAGTACAGAAAAGGCTGAGTGTATTTTGGATAAAGGACGTAGGAGTAGGACAAAATGCAGGAGGCTTATGGCCAATAAGGAGGAAGTTCTTACCACAAGGGTGTCCAGCGTTGTAAAAGGTTGAAGTTTAAGTTGAAAGTAGCTAAAACTTCCCCCCAAAAGAAAGAGGCCCAAAAAGAGTAGGAGTTTTGGAAAAAGTTCTACGTTTTGATTACTGTGGGCACTGCCTTTCTGGGACTGCATATGATTTTATACTCAACTTATGTTCTGGATGCTCTACTAAAATAGGAAAATTAAAACGATATCAAAGGGTGCCACCCGTTCCAAGTTTTCCGGCGACATGGCCACCGCTCCAAGCGGCTTGGAAGTTGTATCCTCCTGTAATGGCATCGACATCAAGTACTTCTCCAGCAAAGAAAAGTCCTTTGTGTTTTTTGCTTTCCATGGTTTTTAAATTCACATCGCTTAGTGCGATACCGCCACAGGTTACAAATTCTTCTTTAAAGGTGGTTTTTCCGTTGACTTCATAACGGTCATTGGTGAGGCGTTCCACCAGACGCCTTAGGTTTTTTTGTCCCACTTCATTCCAACGTCTTTCCTGGGGTATAGAAAGTTGTTCCAAGAGATAACGCCAAAGGCGATTGGGAATTTTTAGTGGATTGTGGTTGTTTATTTTTTTATGTGGGTGCTCTAAAACGGTTTTGTCCAGCTCCTGTTGAAGTGCATGGACTCCTGTGGTTATCCATGCTACTTGAATGGAAAACTGATATTTTTTTTCTGCCAAAATCCGTGCACCAAACGCTGAGGCTTTTAGAATTGCGGGACCGCTCATGCCCCAGTGGGTGATTAAAATAGGACCTTCTGTTTTAATGTTTGTTCCGGAAAGACTCACTTTTGCATTTTCTGCAACCACACCCATTAAAGCGGTAATGGGATGGTTGGGCATGTTAAAGGTGAATAAAGAGGGGACCGGGGAGACGATTTCATGGTCTAAATTGGCAAGCCAATCAAAGCCTTTGCGTTTTGGACTTCCTCCAGTTGTGACAATAACGCTATCAAAGAGGATTTCGGAATCCTCTAACACAATGCGCCACTGATCTGATTCAGGTTTTAAGGCTTTAACCCCCGAAGCCAATACACACTTTATCCTGTATTTTTGAATTTCATTTTGTAAACAATCGATGATGCTTTGCGAATCATCTGAAGTAGGAAACATACGTCCGTCCTCTTCGGTCTTTAAGGGTACTCCACGGGCTTCAAACCATTGTACGGTATCGTTTGGGGCAAATTGATGAAAGAGATGTTTTAGTTTTCTTCCTCCCCTAGGGTAGGCTTTCATCAAGGTGTTGGGATCCCCGCAATTGTGGGTGACATTGCATCGCCCACCGCCAGAAATTTTTACTTTAGCAAGTACTTTACTGGATTTTTCAAACACGCTTATATTCGCCTCTGGATGATGCTTGGCAACGGATAGCGCTGCGAAATACCCTGCTGCTCCTGCACCAATAATTGCTACTTTTTTCTCTTTTTTCATGGCATTCAAAGATAGGATTGTATTTTTAGGTCATGAAACATATTCTATTACTTCTTGTGCTTTTTTCTACTGCAATGACTGCCCAGGGCAAATGGGAAAAATCTACCCTTGTCATTCCGCCGAAGCAAGTCGTTCAAATTGATTATCCTTATTTTAAGGGGTTTACAGTTAAATTATGGAACAAGTCTAAGTTTGACCTGGGCGTTTCTGCGCGTATGCATGAAACGGATTCCCTGAAAAAAGGTTTTGGTTTAGCCAAAGGCGCCAATGCAATTTTGAGTGTTCCTTCAAACATGTACTTGCAATTGGAAAATCGTTTTTTAGCTCCTCAAAAAATTGAATACATCATTTATAAAACGCCAAAAGGAAAGAAAAAACCTGGGGAGTTAACTCCGCAGCGTGGATTTTATTTGGTGAATACCACCAACCAAAGTTTACCCCTTCGTATCCCAGGGGTCATGAATCCCAACCTTTCTCCTTACTCAAAAAGTGGTGTGGATTTGGCAATAGGGCAAAAGATCTATCTAAATGCCAAAGGGAAAGACCTCCTTATTTTAACGGTAACGGATACCATTTCTAAAGGAGCAAGAATCAATGTTGCTGATCTGATTGATCGTGCATTGAATGAAGAATAAATAAAGTAAGATCATAAAAAAAGCCCGCATTTAGCGGGCTTTTTCTTTTGTAAAATAGCTTTAAACCGAGATTAAATCTCCTGCTGTGTTTTTCTGTGGTAAAGTGGAATGTCCCATCAAATGCGTATCCACTTGATGTGCAGCTTCTCTACCTTCAGAGATGGCCCATACGATCAAGGATTGGCCTCTACGAACATCTCCTGCAGCAAATATATTTGGCTTGGTCGTCTGGTATTTATTTTCACCTTTAATGTTCCCTCTGTTGTCATAGGTAAGCCCCAGTTGTTCAGGAATGGTCAATTCTGGTCCAGTAAACCCAAGCGCCAAAAGGGCAAGTTCACACGGCCATTCTTTTTCACTTCCCTCTCTTTCAATAAGTTGTGGACGCTCTCCTGGAATTTTTTTCCATTGCACCTCTACTGTTTTCAAGGCTTTAAGATTTCCTTTTCCATCGCCAATAAACTCTTTGGTCAAGATAGACCATTCACGGTGGCTTCCTTCTTCATGAGAAGAAGACGTCTTTAGTTTAAAGGGCCAATAGGGCCAAGGGTTATCTTCTGTTCTTCCGTCAGCGGGTTTTGGCATGATTTCAAAGTTAGTCACGCTCTTTGCACCGTGTCGGTTAGAAGTTCCTATACAGTCAGATCCTGTATCTCCACCCCCGATTACAATCACGTTCTTATCGGTCGCCAAATATTTAGCTTCTCTATCGTGCTGTCCATCAACGGCTTTGTTGTTGTGTGGCAAGAAATCCATCGCTTGAACTACGCCGTTGAGATCTGCTCCTGGGATAGGCAATCCTCTACGAACGGTAGCCCCCATACACAAAAGTACAGCATCGTTATCCGCTTCCAATTGTGCTGCTGAAATGTCTTTACCGATTTCAGTATTTATGACAAATTCAATGCCTTCCTCTTCAAGTTGTGCCAAACGTCGATCAATGACATTTTTTTCCATCTTAAAATCAGGAATGCCGTAACGCAATAGACCGCCAATTTTATTGTCTCTTTCGTATACAGTCACTTTGTGTCCTGCACGGTTCAACTGCTGTGCAGCCGCCAATCCTGCAGGTCCAGATCCAACCACGGCAACTTTTTTACCGGTACGTTGTTCTGGGGGATTCGCTTTAATCCATCCTTCAGAAAACCCACGTTCTACGATGTATTTTTCGATCATTTCAATGGATACTGGGGGGTTTACAATTCCCAAAACGCACGCTTCCTCGCATGGTGCTGGGCACAAACGTCCGGTAAATTCTGGGAAGTTATTGGTGGAATGAAGAATGTGTAAAGCTTTTTCCCATTCGTTTTTGTATACAGCATCGTTAAAGTCAGGGATCAAATTTCCTAAGGGACATCCACTGTGACAAAAAGGAACACCGCAATCCATGCATCGTCCTCCTTGTTCTTGCAACACTTCTGTTTTTGGAGCTAGGGTAAACTCTTTGTAATTTTCAATCCGCTCTTTTGGGTCGATCGCTTTTTCATTGACGCGATCGTATTCCATAAATCCTCTTAATTTTCCCATGGCTTTATGCTTTTAATTCGTTTTCTTTTTGTGCTGCTAACATCGCCAATGCTTTTTTATAGTCCGTTGGCATTACTTTAATGAAGTTCTTTGAACTGTCTGGCCAGTCTTTAAGAATGCTTGCAGCTTTTTCACTTTTCGTATAGTCTTTGTGGTTGTTGAGTAATCCAAAAACCGTTTCTCTATCTTGCTCTGTGAGGTCTTCTAATTCTACCATTTCCAGATTGAATTTTTTCTCATCAAACGTTCCGTCAGGGCTGTAGAGGTAGGCAATACCCCCGCTCATTCCTGCAGCAAAGTTTCTTCCTGTTTCTCCTAAGACAACAGCAATTCCTCCGGTCATGTATTCGCAACCGTGATCTCCAATTCCCTCTACTACGGCAGTTGCACCTGAGTTACGTACACAGAATCGCTCTCCTGCAATACCATTGATGTAAGCCTCTCCGGAAGTCGCACCGTACAAGGCAACATTTCCAACAATGATGTTTTCGTGTGCTTTAAACGTTGCTTCCTCAGGGACCTGGGCAATTAATTTCGCACCAGACAATCCTTTTCCAAAATAGTCATTACAGGTACCGGATACTTTCATGAAGAGTCCTTTTGCAGCAAATGCGCCAAAACTTTGTCCTGCCGTACCTGTAAACTTAAGACTCAACGTGTCTTCTGGTAATCCAGGCGCACCGTGCATTTTAGAAATTTCATTGGATAAAATGGCTCCAACCGTACGGTCTGTATTTTTGATCGGAAACTCAAGATGTTGTTCCTCTTTTCTGTAGATGGCTGGGTGGGCTGCTTCAATAATTTTAAAGTCAATCACTTTTTCCAGTCCGTGGTCTTGTTTTGTTGTATTGTAAAGCTTTGTTTTAGGACTAACTTCAGGCTTGTAAAGGATTTTTGATAAATCAATTCCTTGTGCCTTAAAGTGGTCTACCGCTTTTTTCATGTTGATTTTTTGCGATTGACCGACCATTTCATTTACGGTACGGAAACCGAGTTGTGCCATGATTTGACGCAACTCTTCTGCAACAAAATACATGAAGTTGATGACGTGTTCGGGTTGTCCCTTAAAGTTTTTACGCAATTCAGGATCTTGCGTTGCAATACCTACTGGACAGGTGTTGAGGTGACAAGCACGCATCATGATACATCCAGAGGCCACTAATGGTGCAGTAGAGAATCCAAATTCTTCTGCCCCCAACAAACAAGCGATGGCTACATCTCTACCTGTTTTCATTTGTCCGTCACATTCCAATACGATGCGGTTACGAAGGTCATTCATAACCAAGGTTTGTTGCGCTTCTGCAATACCTAATTCCCAAGGAAGACCGGCGTGTTTCAAGGATGTTAGTGGAGATGCTCCTGTTCCTCCATCAAAACCGGAAACCAAAATAACATCTGCTTTTGCTTTTGCAACTCCAGCAGCAATGGTTCCAACGCCTACTTCTGAAACGAGTTTCACATTGACTCTCGCTTCGCGGTTGGCATTTTTCAAGTCATAAATGAGCTGTGCTAAATCCTCGATTGAATAAATATCGTGGTGCGGCGGTGGGGAAATTAGCCCTACATAAGGTGTAGAGTTTCTAACCGATGCGATGTATGGATTTACCTTGGGTCCTGGGAGTTGTCCTCCCTCTCCAGGCTTGGCTCCTTGGGCCATTTTAATTTGTATTTCTTTGGCTGAACTCAAATAGTGGCTAGAGACACCAAAACGTCCAGAGGCCACTTGTTTAATGGCAGAGTTTCTCCAGTTTCCATTGTTGTCCGGTTGGAAACGTTGTGGGTCTTCTCCTCCTTCGCCAGAGTTGCTTTTTCCTCCTATACGGTTCATGGCAATGGCCAGATTTTCGTGTGCTTCGGCGGAAATGGATCCCAATGACATCGCCCCGGTTTTAAAGCGCTTTACAATTTCTGTCCAAGGTTCCACCTCTTCGATAGGAATTGGATCATAACTTGAAAACTCAAACAACCCACGAATGGTCATTAATTTCTCTGTCTGTTCGTTGATCATTTTTGAATACACATCGTAGCTTTCCCAGTTGTTTTGCTTTACTGCTTGCTGCAGTTTGGCAATGGTTGTTGGGTTTAGCATATGCGCTTCTCCATCTCTTCTCCAGCGGTATTCTCCACCAATTTCTAAATCAAGACCTGCAAGTCCTTCTTTGCTAAAGGCCTTGTCGTAACGTCTTGAAATTTCTTTTTCAATTTCGTAAAGTCCAATCCCTTCAATTCGAGTGGCCGTGTCACAGAAGAAGGTGTCGACAAACTGCTCGCTCAGACCGAGTGCTTCAAAAATTTGAGCACCACGATAAGAGTGAAGCGTAGAAATACCAATTTTGTTCATCACCTTGATGATGCCTTTGGCAATGGCTTGGTTGAAATTTTCAATGGCAGCGTTGGCGTCAATACCCGTAATGCTTCCGTTTTCAACTTGTTTTTCGATGATCTCATTCACCATGTAAGGATTGATTGCACTGGCGCCATAACCAAATAAACAAGAGAAGTGGTGGGGTTCACGCGGTTCTGCAGATTCGATTACAATCCCAAAATCGGAACGTTTTTTCAAACGTTTCAGCGCATTGTGTGTATGAGCACAAGCCAACAGAATTGGGATGGGTGCAAAGAAATTTGATACACCACGGTCAGATAAAATCACAATGTTTGCTCCGTTATCTACTTCCTTTTCTATGCTTTTGATCATTTGATCCAAAGCGCTTTCCAAGCCGTTTACACCTTTATGCACCTCGTACAAGGTTGGAATGGTGATGGCTTTAAAATCTTTGTGCTTTAGGTGTTTGATCTTATCTAAATCCTCATTTGAAATCACAGGATTTTGAATCATTAATTTCTTAGCATGATTCTCACTGATTTCAAAAACGTTAAGGTCGTTTCCGATGCTCAAAGAGGTGTCGGTAACAATTTCCTCGCGAATTCCATCCAAGGGAGGGTTGGTAACCTGAGCAAAAAGTTGCTTAAAGTAGTTGAATAATAATTGAGGGCGATCTGATAAAATCGCTAAAGGGGTGTCTGTTCCCATGGATCCAATGGCTTCTTTTCCTTGGATACTCATTGGGAGTATTAGTGTTTTAAAGTCTTCTTGGGTGTACCCAAAAACACGCAAGCGTGTTTCAAAATCTTCAGATTCAACCGGCAAGTGATTTCCGGTATAAGGAACGTCTTTCAGCGGGAGCAAGTTATTGTCTAACCACTCTTGGTAAGGGCGTGCGTTGACCACTTGGCTTTTGATTTCTTCATCTTCTATAATGCGTCCTTCGTCCATGTTTACCAAGAACATTCTTCCGGGCTCTAGACGACCGTGTTTTTCTACATTTTCTGGAGCAATATCCAAAACACCAACTTCAGAAGACATCACGACATAACCGTCTTTGGTTACCGTATAACGTGAAGGGCGCAAACCGTTTCTGTCCAATAACGCACCGATGTATTTTCCATCCGTAAAGGGGATGGATGCAGGACCGTCCCAAGGCTCCATGATGCATGCATTGTATTGATAGAAAGCTTTTTTAGCAGGATCCATTGACTTGTGTTTTTCCCAAGCCTCTGGCACCATCATCATCATGACCTCTGGGAGGGAACGACCGGTAGCCAATAATAATTCTACAGCCATGTCCATGGAAGAAGAATCGGATTTCCCTTTTAAGATAACAGGGAGTATTTTTTTAATGTCTTCGCCAAACAAATCACTTTTGAATAACTCTTCCCGCGCTTGCATTCTGCTGTAGTTGCCGCGGAAAGTGTTTATTTCGCCGTTGTGGCACATGTAGCGGAAAGGTTGAGCCAAATCCCATGTAGGGAAGGTGTTGGTGGAAAAACGTTGGTGCACCAAAGCCAAACGTGTCACTACAGAAGGATCTGAGAGATCGGTGTAATACGGTTCAATGTCTTCGGGGACCAGAAGTCCTTTATAAATGAGGGTATGCGTCGATAAGGATGGGAAATAGAAATATTTACTTTCAGATAATTTTGATTCGATGACCTTGTGTTCGGCGATTTTACGGGCGATAAAAAGCTTTACGTTAAATTCATGATCCGAGATCTCTTTTTCTCCTTTTCCAACAAAGACCTGAGCAATGTAGGGCTCTGTTTGTCCGGCAATGCGACCTACTACGGATTTATTGACAGGAACTTTTCTCCATCCTAAAAGAGATAATCCTTGCTTTTTAACTTCTTCTTCAAAGACATTAACACAAAACTGACGTTGATTTTCTTTTTGAGGTAAAAAGGTCATCCCAACAGCGTATTGATGCACTTCTGGAAGGTCGAAGGATACGTTTTTGACTAAAAAATCGTGGGGAATTTCAATTAAAATTCCAGCTCCGTCACCCGTTTTGCCATCTGAACTTACTGCACCGCGGTGTTCAAGTTTTACCAAGATGTCTAGGGCTTTTCCAATGATGTCATTGGTTTTCTTGCCTTGCAGACTACAGATAAATCCTGCGCCACAGTTATCGTGTTCAAAATCAGGGGAGTAAAGTCCTTGTTTTTCAGGTAGCATATTCTCGTTCTTTTTTTAGGAAACACAAAAATATAGGAATTGTGTGCTAGAATCCCTCCCTTTTGGCTCAAATCTTTTAGTTTTTGTTGCCTTTCGATTTCTAAAAGCCATTTGTTTTAAAATTCACAAATATTTGTTTTGATCCTTGCGATAAGTGTAATTTTGAGTCTATTTTTAGGAAAAATTTCAGGTTGTCTTTAAAAAAACACATTGTTTTGGGCGTTATGTCGGGCACTTCTCTTGATGGGGTAGATGTTGTGCGTGTAGAATTTAATTTAAGGGAGTGTTGGACGTATAAAATATTGGAAGCTGCTACGCATCCGTATCCAAAGGAGTGGGAAAGAAGACTTTCCAATGCAATGGATTTATCTGAGGAAAAAATATCCTTATTAAACGAGGATTATACTGCTTTTTTAGCGAAACTTTTGCGTCCCTATACCCAGTCGTCTGTACATCCAAAAGTAAATTTTGTGAGTTCGCATGGGCATACCCTTTTTCATAAACCCGAGCGGGGAGTGACTTTACAAATCGGAAATTTACCCTCCTTGGCAGCAGCCCTTAAAACAAAAGTGATCTGTGACTTTCGGGTAGCGGATGTTGCATTGGGTGGCCAGGGGGCTCCTTTGGTTCCAGGAGGTGAAGTGCATCTGTTTTCTACCCATGCTGCCTGTTTGAATTTAGGCGGTTTTGCCAACATTACGCGTTTAGACAAAAACCCGATTCAAGCCTATGACCTATGTGGTGTAAATATTGTTTTGAATCATTGGGCAAACAAACTTGGGCTTTTATACGATAATAAGGGAGAGATCGCTCGAAAAGGAAAATTGATTCCAGAGTTGAAAGCGAAACTGGATCGGCTTCCTTTTTATGCACAAGCGCCCCCAAAATCTTTAGGAAAAGAGTGGGTTCTTTCGGATGTATTGCCGTTAATGGAACAGTATGCTTCTGAAGGAATTCCCAATCTCCTGCATACCTATGTTGTTCATGCTGCCGGGATTATAAAAGAGCATTTGCCAAAAAATGAAAAAACATTAGTCACCGGCGGAGGAACTTATCACAGCTTTTTATTGGACTGTTTAAATCAAAATACCCTATGTCAATTGGTTGTGCCTTCAGCAACCTTAATTGACTTTAAAGAAGCCTTAATTTTTGCTTTTTTAGGTGTGCTCCGGTTACGAGAAGAAAACAATTGTTTGTCTAGTGTTACAGGTGCTTCTTGCGATCATTCTAGTGGTAAGATTTTCACATTTTAACGGGCTTATTTGATAAGAATTTATATTTTCGTTTTTCAGAAACCAAATCCTTTAGGGTAGATCAACTAATTAATTATGGAAATTGTATTAATCTCGATATTTGTTTTAGGCTATTTGGCCATTACTTTAGAACACAATCTAAAAGTAGACAAACTCATTCCTGCATTGGCAATGATGGCACTTTTATGGGCGATAATTGCCTTGTGGCACCTTCCTGTATTTGAGGTTGATACGGCTCTAAAACAATTGGTTCCCACGCATATTGAAGAAATACTTCTACACCATTTAGGGAAAACAGCAGAAATTATCATTTTCCTGTTGGGAGCAATGACCATTGTAGAAATCATTGATTATTTCAATGGCTTTGCCACCATTAAATCGTTTATAAAAACCAAATCCAAAAAATCCTTGCTGTGGATCTTTGCTGTTTTAGCGTTCATTTTATCCGCTATTATAGACAATCTAACGGCCACGATCGTATTGATTACCATATTACAAAAAGTAATTTCTGATAAAGAATCCCGACTGTGGTTTGCCGGATTGATTATTGTAGCGGCAAACGCTGGAGGGGCATGGTCACCCATTGGAGACGTTACAACAACCATGTTGTGGATAGGGAATAAGGTAACAACCCTCAAACTCATCTCTTATCTTTTGATTCCTTCAATTGTATGTGTAGTAGTTCCGGTTTTTATCGCTTCTCTTTTACCCGCGTTTAAGGGGGATATCCCTGAGGCGGTAGAAGCAGATGAAGAATCCACACACAAAAGGGGCGGGACAATGTTGTTTTTAGGACTTGGTGCCATTGTGTTTGTACCTGTTTTTAAAACGGTAACGCATCTTCCTCCTTATGTAGGCATGATGTTCTCTCTAGCCATTGTAGCAACTTTTGCGGAAATCTATTCTGCAGCAAAAATCAACATTACATCCATTGATGCAGAAAGTGAGGCCGCAGCGCATCACAGTCCTGTTCATAAATCGTTATCAAAAATTGAATTGCCCAGTATTCTTTTCTTTTTAGGGATTTTACTGGCGGTTGCCGCACTTGAGTCGCTGGGACTACTTTTTGAATTTGCCGACGGACTTAATGCCGCAATACCAAATACAGACATTGTCGTAATGTTGTTGGGGATAGGATCGGCTGTCATTGATAATGTCCCACTAGTAGCAGCCTCTATGGGGATGTTTTCCCAAGTTACGGACGATCCCTTGTGGCACTTTATTGCTTTTTCAGCGGGAACAGGCGGGAGTATGTTAATCATCGGATCTGCAGCTGGAGTAGTGGCGATGGGAATGGAAAAGATTGACTTCTTTTGGTACTTAAAGAAGATTTCTTGGTTGGCCTTCCTCGGATTTCTTTCCGGATCGATTGTCTTTATGCTTTTACGTTCGTATATCGCATAGCGACATACTTATTTTTGATTAATTTCGTTCTATTAAAAAGCCTTTTAATATGTTCGAAGTTCTTTTCCTTTATGGGGTGCAAGAAACCCCAGCCTTACAAGCTAAAAAAACACTCTCTCTCATTGAGTTGATTCAAAATGGAGGTTTGGGTGGCCAGATCATTATAGCGTTGCTTTTTTTACTGATGATAGTGGCCTTATACATTTATTTTGAGCGATGGTTTGCCATTCGTGCAGCCTCAAAAATAGACAAAGGGTTTATGGATCAGATCAAGCATTACGTTTCTCAAGGGAAAATGGAAGCTGCACAAGCTTTGTGCATAAAAGAAGACGTTCCTGTGGCCCGATTGATCGCTAAAGGCATTACCCGAATTGGAAAACCATTAGAGGACATCAATACCACCATAGAGAACGCCGGAAGACTGGAAGTCTATAAGCTGGAAAAAAATGTAAGTGTCTTAGCTACCATTGCAGGGGCAGCACCAATGATCGGCTTCCTCGGAACAGTTATTGGTATGATATTGTCCATTTTTGAAATTTCTAATGCTGGTGGAAACATCGATATGAAGCTTTTGTCAGACGGTTTATATACTGCAATGACGACGACAGTAGCTGGGCTAATCGTCGGGATTCTGGGGTATATTACTTACAATCACTTGGTGGTAAAAACAAGTAAAGTAGTGTACCAAATGGAAGCCACTTCTTTTGCATTTTTAGACTTATTAAACGAACCTGCGGCCTGATGAATTTAAAAGGACGCAATAAAATATCGCCAGAATTTAACATGTCCTCCATGACGGACATTGTCTTTTTGTTGCTGATCTTTTTTATGATCGCATCCACTTTGGCCAAGCAACTTGACACTATAGATGTAAAGTTACCACAGGCCAAAGGGAAAACTGAGAATAGAACTGCGGTTGCCGTAACGATAAATGAAAACAATCGATTTTATATCGACGGAAATGCCGTGTCAAAAAGAAATGTAAAAAACACCTTGCTCTCAGAACTGAAGAAAGAGAATAAACGGGTAATTATTTTACGTGCAGAAAAGTCTGTAGACATAGAGCAAGTGGTCTATGTTATGGACATTGCCAATCAAAACTCCATCAAGGTTGTGCTGGCCGTCGATGCTCAATAATTCAAATGAAATTCTTTAAAACCCCACATGAACGAAAATCAGCTGTGCTAACAAGCATCATTACCCTGCTGCTTTTGCTTTTTTTCTCATGGTTAGGTTTATCTTATTTCGATCCTCCAATAAGTTATGGGATGGAAGTGAATTTTGGGAGTTCAGCGGTTGGTAGTGGTAAGGTGCAGCCCAAAGTAAAGGTAACGCCTCCGCCCAAAGCACAACAAAAAGTTTCTCCCCCCACATCAACAGCAAAGCCAAATGTGTCTTCCTCAAAGATTTTAACCCAGGAAAATGCTGATGTTCCGGTGGTAAAGAAAAAGGAAGTCAGAAAAGAAAAACCGAAAGAAACGCCCAAAAAAGTACAGCAGAAAGAACAACCCAAAGAAACGCCGAAGCCCAAACCTGTTCCACCAAAACCTAAGGTAGATGCTGCAACAAAGAATGTGTTGTCCAATTTGCTAAAAGGGAAAACGCAACCAACTCCTGCAATAGAAGGAGAAGGGGACGACCGTGAATCTGGAGATAAAGGAAAACAGGAAGGGAACCCATACGCAAGCAGTTATTACGGTTCTGCGGGATTGGGAGGAAACGGTTCTGGCTATGGTTTAAACGGAAGAAATCTACAGTCTAACGGTTCTGTAACCCAGGAATGCAATCAAGAAGGGGTGGTAGTAGTGCGCATTGTTGTAAACAATGACGGTCAGGTCATAGAAGCGAATCCTGGGGTAAAAGGGAGTACCAATGTTCATCCCTGCCTTTTAGAACCGGCCCGAAAAACCGCTTTCTTACACCGCTGGTCACCCGATGCAAACGCTCCATCGAAACAAGTAGGCTTTGTGGTGATCAACTTTAAATTGGGCGAGTAAATGAAGTCCTATACTTCCGTTACACAGTGGATGTTTCAGCGGTTCCCGATGTACCAAAACAAAGGGGAAAAGGCATATAAACCGGGTTTGGAAAAAATGAAAGATGTATTGGCGCATCTTCAAAATCCACATCATGATTTTCCAGCAGTACACATCGCCGGCACCAATGGAAAAGGATCTACAGCGCATGCCATGGCTTCTGTTTTGCAAACGGCGGGCTATACAGTTGGGTTGTATACTTCCCCACACTTAAAGGATTTTTCTGAACGAATAAAAATAAATGGAGCTCCGATAGATCAAGAAAGTGTCATTTTGTTTGTAGGCGAAAACAAATCCTATTTTGAAGCAGAAACACTTTCGTTTTTTGAAATGACCGTTGCATTGGCATTTCATTATTTTGCAAAACAAAAGGTAGACCTAGCCATTATAGAAGTTGGATTGGGGGGGCGTTTAGACGCTACCAATGTGATTTTACCGGAATTGAGTGTCATCACAAATATAGGATTAGACCATACCAAATTTTTAGGCACTACACTGGCATCCATAGCTGGAGAAAAAGCAGGAATCATAAAAAAAGAAGTTCCGGTCATTATTGGACAGACCCATCCAGAAACAAAAGGGGTGTTCTTAGAAAAAGCAAAAGGGTGCAATGCCCCCATTTCCTTTGCAGATAAAGGAGGTTTTCGTTCCTTCACTTCAGATTTGTTGGGCTACTACCAACGCTATAATTTGAATACAGCATATCATGCCCTAAAGGTTTTAAAGCGTTTTAAGGTAACGGATGCACATATACAAGAAGGATTTTCAAAGGTACAGGTACAAACTAATTTTTTAGGACGATGGCAGCAACTCGCCACTGCACCTAAGATTATAGCGGACGTTACACACAATTTGGAAGGCTTTCAAGAGGTAATCCCTCAGCTAAAAGACAAAACGAAAGGCAGTTTACACATGGTTCTTGGTTTTGTTCAAGACAAAGCTGTTGAAGCTGTTTTTGCGTTACTGCCAAAAGAGGGGCAGTATTATTTTTGTAAAGCAAAAAACGATAGAGCGATGGAATTGGAAAAATTAATGTCTTTAGCCTCTACGTATAAACTGCAGTTTGCATGTTATGAGGAAGTTACCATGGCTTATGCTGCAGCCAAAAATAGCGCAGCAAAACAAGACACGATTTATGTTGGTGGCAGCACCTTTGTTGTTGCTGAAATTCTTTAAATATCCTTTGTAAATAAAAAAAGTAGCTTATCTTTGCACCCGCAAGGGCGCTTAGCTCAGTTGGTTCAGAGCACCTCGTTTACACCGAGGGGGTCGGGGGTTCGAATCCCTCAGCGCCCACAGAAAAAACCTCACTTTTTAGTGAGGTTTTTTTTTAGCCCACCCAATACTTTCTGGACTAGGTGGCTTTTTTGTCTAACGAAGGCAGTTGAAATAGTTCCTCTACATGACAGTCCAATGTTTCAGCAATTTTTAAAGCCAAAACAGTTGAAGGAATGTAAATGCCATTTTCAATGGCATTGATGCTTTTTCTTGAGACTTCTGCGTGTTTTGATAATTCCTGTTGGGTGAGTCCGGCAGATTTCCTCAGGTCCTCCAGATTATTTAAAAGTTTTTTGTGGTGCTTCCCCAAGATTATTTTTTTTCATATTGTTCTACCGCATCAGTCAATTCCTTTCCGGTATTGGGGTAAAGGTATCCAGCAATCAATGTTCCAATACCAATCGTTCCGACTAAAAGCCCAACACCCTCGAGAATAAACCCAAGTGCAATGTTTCCAAGCAAATAGAGACCGATGCCTACAAAAAGGGTAATCACGCCATTTCTTCGATAATCAATAGGCGCTTTTTTTCTTTCTTCAAAGATGTTCAATAGCTCTTCTAATTTAGCCGGGTCGTCTAGGTGTTTTGAAATTTCTAAAACTGTTTCTCTCTTGCCCTTTCCTTCGAAATAGAGCCAGATGAAGACAGCAATGGGTATGATGAGTCCAATGAGCATACCGAAAATGGGGATAATAAGATGTTGATCCATGGTTTAATTCTTTTAATGTAACGCAAACTTACCAAAAAAACTTAATATGTAACCTAAAAGTTACATTTTTTTGTTTCATAGTTTACTTGTTGATCGGAATGCTTAGTTCTACAGTCTTTATTTTTTTCTATCTTGAGGTATAGTCTACAGCATTAAACAATAGAATGAAATTCGCATGACAGACAATGAGAAAAAAGCCCGGGAGTATTGGAAGGAAAACCTAAGGAGTTTGATTCTTTTATTGTCCATTTGGTTTATGGTGTCTTACGGCGCTGGGATTTTATTCCGTGATTTTTTAGATCAATTTTACATTGCAGGCTTCCCTTTGGGATTTTGGTTTGCACAACAAGGCGCCATTTATGTTTTTGTGATTTTAATCTTCGTTTATGTGTTCTGGATGAATCGGCTGGATAAGAAATACGGTTATGACGCGGGGGAATGACCAAACAATTTAGATGATGACAGTACAAATATGGACTTATTTATTGGTAGGAATTACCTTCGCCCTGTATATAGGGATTGCAATTTGGTCTCGCGCTGGCTCGACCAAAGAGTTTTATGTTGCTGGTGGGGGTGTTTCTCCATTAGCAAATGGGATGGCTACGGCAGCCGATTGGATGTCAGCGGCCTCTTTTATCTCCATGGCCGGATTAATTTCTTTTATGGGGTTTGACGGTTCAGTTTATTTAATGGGATGGACAGGAGGGTATGTCTTGTTGGCTCTTTTATTGGCTCCTTATCTCAGGAAATTTGGCAAGTTTACGGTGCCTGACTTTATTGGGGAGCGGTATTACTCTAAAACGGCAAGAATCGTTGCGGTCTTTTGTGCGCTTCTAGTTTCCTTTACCTATGTAGCTGGACAGATGCGCGGTGTTGGGGTCGTGTTTTCAAGATTCTTAGAAGTGGATATCAATACAGGTGTTGTCATCGGAATGGTCATCGTTTTATTTTATGCTGTTTTGGGCGGAATGAAAGGAATAACCTATACCCAAGTGGCTCAATATTGTGTGTTGATTTTTGCTTTTATGGTACCTGCGATTTTTATTTCCATTCAAATGACTGGAAACCCAATTCCGCAATTGGGAATGGGATCAAAGGGGGCTGACGGCGTTTATTTATTAGAAAAGTTAAATGGGTTGTCTACACAACTGGGTTTTGCGGAATATACAAAAGGGACAAAATCTACCTTGGATATTTTTGCCATTACTGCAGCACTGATGGTAGGTACAGCAGGACTCCCTCATGTAATTGTTCGTTTTTTTACGGTAAAGCGTGTGCGTGATGCACGAAAATCTGCAGGCCTAGCCTTGTTGTTCATCGCTATATTGTACACTACTGCGCCTGCAGTCGCAGTTTTTGCACGAACCAACCTGATCAATACCGTTAGCCATCAGTCGTATGCTAATGTGCCTGTGTGGTTCTCTAATTGGGAAAAAACAGGATTATTGACCTTTGAGGATAAAAATGAAGATGGAATAATTCAATACGTCGCTGACAGCCAATTAAACGAATTAACGGTTGACCGGGACATTATGGTGTTAGCCAATCCGGAGATTGCAGATTTACCTGCATGGGTGATTGCTTTGGTAGCCGCCGGGAGTTTAGCAGCGGCTTTGTCTACTGCAGCTGGATTGCTGCTGGTTATCTCCTCATCTGTTTCGCATGATTTAATTAAAAATGTATTCCATCCAAAAATTACAGAAAAGCAAGAATTGATTGCTGCTCGTTTATCTGCAACGGGTGCAGTTGTTGTTGCTGGGTATTTTGGAATTCATCCACCGGGGTTTGTTGCTGCAGTTGTAGCCCTCGCTTTTGGCTTAGCAGCAGCATCTATTTTTCCAGCGATAATAATGGGAATATTCTATAAAAAGATGAATAAAGAAGGGGCTATTGCAGGAATGTTAGTAGGGATTTTCCTAATGCTCTATTATATGCTAAAGTTTAAGTTTGGTATTTTTGATGGGGGTAAAACCGCAGTGGGAGCCTTACAATCCCACTGGTGGTTTGGGATTTCTCCAGAAGGATTTGGGTTTATAGCCATGTGGGCCAATTTTGCGGTAGCATTGGCAGTTCATCGGTTTACCAATCCTGTGCCTCCTCATGTTCAAGAATTGGTAGAAAGCATCCGTATTCCGGTAAGCGATGACTAATTCGTTTAAGTTCTAAGCCTTTGCATTGGCATTAGGGCAAAAAAAAAGGTGCGATCAACGCACCTTAATTTTATACATTTCTTAATCGATTAAACGGCTCCGATCAATTTATTGATTTTTGCACGTTCTTCTTCTGCCAACTCAGCGTCAACAAGTATACGTCCGCTGTACTCGTCAGTGATGATTTTTTGACGCGAAGCGATTTCCATTTGCACTTGTGGAGGAATGGTAAAATAAGAACCTCCAGAAGCCCCTCTTTCAATGGGTACAATGGCTAAACCATTCTTTACACTGCCACGAATGCGTTTGTAAGCAGTGATTAAGCGATCTTCAATTTTCTTTTCAAATTTTGTCGACTGATCCAATAAGAGTTGTTCTTCTTTTTCAGTCTCTTTCATGATAGAATCCAATTCCTCTTTTTTGGCATCCAAGTGATTTTGCTTTTCGGCAATGCGCTCTTCAAGTAAACCTATGGTTTCCTTTTTTTGTTCAATTTGCGCTTTTAATCCTTTGATTTTCTTTTCAGCCAATTGGATTTCCAATTGTTGGTATTCTTCTTCTTTAACAATAGAATTGTATTCTCTATTGTTGCGGACATTTTTAAGCTTTTCAGCATACTTCTTGATCAAGTCATTGGCTTGCTCAATTACATTTTTATGCTCTTTGATGCTGGCATCAAATTCTGATAAATCTGCCTGAAGTTCTTTGTTTTTCTTATTGAGACCCTGAATTTCGTGATCTAAATCCTCAACCTCAAGTGGAAGTTCTCCTCTAACGTTTCGGATTTCATCAATTCTTGAGTCAATAATTTGAAGATCGTAAAGCGCTCTTAGCTTCTCTTCAATGGAAATTTCTTTCTTTTTTGCCATATTTAGAAATACTTAACAGGGTTGGTATTAACTTCCGATAAAGTGATTGCAAAATTAGGGATTTTTTTCGAGAGATAATCTACGATTAACTTTTTTGTGCCCTGTTCGGTTTCATAGTGGCCTGCATCGACCAGAAGTAGTTGATTTTCTGCCTGAAAAAAGTCGTGATATTTAAGATCTGCCGTAACATAGGCATCCGCTCCATTAGCGATTGCTGCACCGATGGCAAAGCTTCCTGAGCCTCCCAAGACTGCAACTCTTTCTATTTTTTTATCCATTTCCCCTGAATGTCGAAGAAATATAAGGTTCAATTCTTTTTTTACATGCGATAAAAAAGAAGAGGTTTCCATAGGGGTGGATAATATCCCAATGCTGCCCAATCCAATATCATTTTGGCTGTTATCCAATGCAATGATTTCGTGTGCAATTTCTTCATAAGGATGCGCATCCTTCAATGCAGCGATAAGTTTGTTTTGCAAATGTTTTTTAAACACGACCTGGATGTGATGTTCTTCTAGTTTTGTGCGTTTTTCTTTTTCCCCTACACTCGGAGTACTCTTTTTATTGCCTACGAATTGTCCTTCCCCAGCATGTGTAAAACTACATTCCGCGTAATTGCCTAACTGTCCTGCACCTGCTTTATGTAACGCAGCCAATACTTTCTCAGACGCTTCTTTAGGAACATAAGTACTCAATAAACTTAAGGTATTTTTTTTGGGGACAAGAATGCTTTGATTTTTTAGCCCCAAAGCTTTCCCAAGGATATAACTGATTCCTTTGTTGTGATTGTCCAAGGCAGTATGGGTGGCATAGATTCCAATTTTATTTTCAATCGCCTTTAGCACTGTTTTTTCTACGTAGTTGGCTCCTGTGATTTTTTTTAAACCCGAAAAAATTATGGGATGAAAACAAATGATCAACTGACACGACTTTGCTATGGCTTCTTCAACAACGGCTTCGGTCACATCGTGTGTAACAAGTACGCGGTTGCATTCACTTGATTTTCTTCCTACTAAAAGTCCAACATTATCAAAATCTTCAGCATAAAAAGTAGGAGCCCATTGGTCCATGATGGCTGAGATCTCTCCAAATGTTTTTGATATTTTCATAAAATATGAAGCTTACTTTTTTTCTTCCTTTATCTTTACGAAGATAATTATTAAATCGACACATGCGATTCTTTCGATTTCTGCTCTTTCCCTTGACGATCCTTTACGCTTTAGGCATTTCTTTCCGAAATTTAGTCTACAATTTAGGAGTCCTTAATTCTACAATACCAGCGGTAAAGACAATCGGCATCGGCAACCTATCTGTCGGAGGGACTGGAAAATCTGTCGTGGCAGATTATCTGATTGGTATGCTAAAATCCAACTACAAGCTTGCTACTTTAAGTAGGGGGTATGGGAGAAAAACGAAGGGGTTCTATTTTGCGAATGCAGAGAGTACAGCCCTGGATGTTGGGGACGAGCCTTTGATGTTTTTTAATAAACATCCAGAAATAAAAGTAGCGGTATCTGAAAATAGAAGCAAAGGAATTGATGCCTTGTTAGAATCAGAGCACTCCCCTAATTTGGTTGTATTAGACGACTGTTATCAACACCGGAAATTAAAAGCCCATTTTTACATTCTATTGACTACATTTCAAAATCCTTATTTTGATGATTACCTTTTGCCAACGGGGGACTTACGCGAATTTTCTAGTGCAAAAGAAAGAGCTCAGCTTGTTCTGGTTACAAAATGTCCACAAAAGTTAACAGCTACTCAACGGAAAACAATGGGGATACAATTGGGCTTACTTCCTCATCAAACCCTTTGTTTTGCCAACATACAATACGCCACAAAAATGCGAAATGCACAACGCGAACTCTCCTTGTCTGTTTTGGATAAGATAAATTTTGTATTGGTGACAGGCATTGCTCAACCCGAGCTGTTGGTTGAATTTTTAAAGCGCAAATTTCTAAAATTTAAGCATTTAAACTACAGCGACCATCACAATTTCACTTCTAAAGATTTGGCCAAAATCCGCAGAGAAAGCCAGGGGAATATGATTTTGACCACGGAGAAAGATTACGCTCGCCTTTATCCCTTGATGAAAACGGATTTACTGTTTTACATCCCCATTACTCTTGGATTTGATGGCGATGACAAACAGACCTTTGATCTGGCAATAACCGAAGCTTTAGCCCATTAGTCAACGTGTTTGTGTGCCTTGTAGGAAGAACGAACCAAAGCACCACTTTCTACATGCCGGAAGCCTAGATCTTTACCAATGGCTTCGTATTTAGCAAATTGATCTGGGGTTATAAAGGTTTTTACACCCAAATGCTTTTTGCTAGGTTGTAAATATTGTCCAATGGTAACGACATCTACATCGGCTGCTCTTAAATCGTGTAAAGTTTGGATTACTTCATCCTCTTGTTCTCCCAGCCCCAGCATTATACCGGATTTGGTTCTTCTGACACCCTCTTGTTTTAAATAGCGAAGTACCTCTAGGCTTTGGTCGTATTTGGCTTGTATGCGTACTTCACGCGTAAGTCTCCTTACCGTTTCCACATTGTGTGAAACCACTTCAGGGGCAGCCGCAACAATTCGGTCTAGATTACGGGTATTTCCTTGAAAGTCGGGGATTAATGTTTCCATGGTGGTATTGGGATTCATTCTTCGCACCGCCTTGATGGTTTCTTGCCATATAATAGAGCCTCCGTCTTTTAGATCGTCACGATCTACGGAGGTTAAAACGGCATGTTTAATTTTCATGATTTTTATGGAACGAGCCACTTTTTCGGGTTCATCCCAATCTACTTGTTCGGGTCTTCCGGTTTTTACACCGCAAAACCCACAAGAACGGGTACAGATATTTCCAAGGATCATAAAAGTAGCCGTCCCCTCTCCCCAGCATTCTCCCATATTTGGGCAGCTTCCTGATGTACAGATGGTATTGAGTTTATACTGATCGACTAAGCCTCTCAGTTCCGTATACTTCTTTCCAGTGGGCAATTTAACGCGAAGCCACTTGGGTTTTCCTGTAATGGGGTTTTGTTTTTTTTCGGGAGTCTCTACAGCCATAAATCCTTCTTTTTCTATCGCAAATATACGAACAATTTTATAGGGTGAAGAGAAAGCCAATCGCAAAGCCGCTTAAAAAGAGTAAACCTACTAAGCTTAAAACCAATAAGCCTTTTTTAGGACGTGCATCTAGGGGCATTTGATCTCCTGTTACCAAGCGGAAATTTAAAAAAGCATACAAGGGTGCAGTGATAAAAGACAAGGTTGTAGCTATAGCTACTAATCTCCCCATTTCTGATGCTAAAAAAGCAAAAATAAAGAGGGTTCCGCTGGCCAAAACTAAAATCCAAAAGCGATAAGTGAAAAAATTAATTTTTGGCAATAGTAAATTCATGGTTTTCTCCATTGCTCTGGGAGAGGCGTCCAGCGTTGTCAAAGTCGTACTAAACATGGTTGTAAAGGCAGCGATGGCAATAAAAACATAAAGTTCTTCGCCAAGTGTTTGGGTATACAATGCAACCAACTGATTGGCAAATTCTCCTCCTGAGTTAGAAAAACGAGTCCCCGATCCATACATGACAAAAGCACCCAGTCCAACAAAACAAACTCCAAGTACTACCGTAACGATATAGCCAACATTAAAGTCAAATAAAGCCTCTTTATAGCTGAGCTTTTCCGTTTTTTTCTTTTCCAAAGCCCATAAAGATTGCCATATGGAAATGTCCAGAGGAGCAGGCATCCATCCCATAAATGCAATTAAAAAAAGAAGTTCGTTTCCGTGAGGAATTATTTGTGAAAATTCTAAAGGGGATGTGTTTTTGTGTCCTGCCCAAACTACAGCGATTAGGGTGCATAGGGTCAAAAGTAAAATAATGGCTTTTATGGCCTTGTCCAAGAGTTTATATTTCCCAAGAAGTAAAAGAATTAGGCAAAGAGCGGTAATTAATGCACTCCATGCAACCAAGTCAGCCGTTATTCCAAAAATGGAAGAGGCAAGTCCTGCAGTAACAATGGTTACCGCAGTTTGAATGGTAAACATTGTAGCCATGTTTAGAAAAAAATAGAGCCACAGATAATGCTTTCCGAGGTGAAAATACCCTTCCAGTAAATTTTTATTTGTCGCCAAGGCAAACCGTGGGCCAAATTGAAAAAAGGGATACTTGAAAAGGTTGGACAACACTAAAGCCCACAACAAACCCCAGCCAAAATCAGCTCCAGCCCGTGTTGATTGTACCAAATGCGAAACCCCAATGGCCGCACCAGCAAAGAGTAAGCCTGGACCCAGTTTTTGAAGATTAAATTTTTTCATTGATGATTTTTTCAGCCAATATTTTTTTGGCCCTTAGAAGTGTTACTTTCACTGTGTTGAGCGGTAAATTCATCTCATCACTTATTTCTTTATAGCTTAACTGTTGTAGATAGCGAAGCTTGATTACCTTGCTGTATACCGGTTTTAATCCTTTTATTTGTTTTAGTAAACCTTTGAGGTTTTGCGTTGTAATCAACAAATCTTCTGGCGAAGGGTTTTCATCCATCACATTGTGAATTTGACTGATTTCTAGCGATTCATTTCTAGATTGAATTTGCTTTTTGTCTTTTCGGTGTTGGTCAATGTGAAGATTTTTGGAAATGGTAACGAGCCAAGTTTTGAATGTATACTTAGCGTCGTAAGTCGCTATTTTATCAAATGCTTTAGAAAAGGTTTTAATGGCAAGGTCTTCTGCTAGATCTTCAGGGATATTTTTTTTGAGCAAATAAGAAAACAAATACTCCCAATAGGCATCATAAAGCAGAGCAAAAGCTTTTTGATTGTTTTTTTTGGCAAGTAAAATGGCGTTCGCAATGGCTTTATCCTCCATACCTAAACCGAAGATAGAGATTTTTTTGTGGAATGCCGCTTTATTTTATCACTTCAGGATTTCGGCATTCCTGTTCATCTGGGAGCTTTCCGCAGAAACCACAAGGTTCATTGTCCTTATTGAGAAAAGGGCTTTGACTGGCACACGTACCTGCAAACTTACCTTCTTTCTTTACCAAAATCTTGATGGCAATTCCCGCAAAAGCAAGACCGATTAAAACAAATGAGATTAGAAAAAGTTCCATGGTGCTAAAATACACCAAAAAATACGATAACGAAATGCAAAATACGACAAGAAACAACGCTTACAAAAAATTATAACCACCTAGAACACGATTTGACCAGATAACCATTTAAACCAACCGGCCCTTACAAGTAGCATTGAAAGTTTTGGTAAGAGTGTCATTTTTGATGCTATAACACTATATATATCACTACTTATGAGTAAAAATATACCGACCCAAAATGACTCAAAAAAATTAACTACAAAAGAGTTTCTAATGTTGCGTTCCTATGCTTTAGGAATGAGTGAACAACAATTGCAAAAGTTATTAGAAGTTAATTCTCCCAAATTTTACAAAGTGAAACATTCTTTATTGCAAAAATTAGACGCTCAAAATATGTATACAGCCGTTCGTAAAGGGTTTAGATTACGTCTATTGGATCCCATAAATTATATGGAAGAGACTGTAAAAAGTAAAACTTTAGATTTTTTAGAAAAAAACGAATTGGCCTTCCACAAAGCCAAAGAAGTGACAGGAAATTCAATATGGAGGTTTTACCCCTTGTTATTAAAATACCATTATGGTATGCTGGGCGAGGAAGAGAGAAAAATCAATGAAAATTTATAAAAAAATCCCACCGAAGCGGGATTTAAGAATTTTATCTACGGCATAAAGCCTTATTGTGATAAGATTGAATTCAAATGTATAAAAAAATATACAAATGTCAAAAAAGCTAGGAATTTATTTGGATGCAAGTGCTGTCGGCTGGACCCTTTATGAAACCGATCGAAAGAAGATTTTGGGAATGGGAGTGCACCGGTTCAATCCAGACTGTGAAAATTTCGGTTGGGGTAAGCGCGAACAATCCAAAAAAAAGAGTAAACGAAATTACCGACTCCATAGAATCCGTCATGCAAGGATTCGATCAAGGAAGTATTATTTACTTAGAATTTTAGCCCAGCACAATATGTGTCCTGTAGCTCTAGAAAGTCTAAAACAATGGAAACAAAAAAAACATTTTCCGCATGATGAGTTAGATCAATGGCTGTCCATGAATCCCTATGCGCTTCGAAAAAAGGGCGTTTCAGATAAGCTTTCCTTGAATGAATTGGGACGAATACTTTATCAAATAACACAGCGTAGGGGGTATCGTTTTGGCGAACGCCATTCAAGACTAAAAGGAAGTGTGCTCTATAAAGGAAGTCAAGAAGACGGTAAAATTGGCTACGAACAAACTCAACGATCGGTGAAAGAAAACACTTTAGGGGAGTATTTATTTCAGCTATTGCCGAGAGAGAATAAGAGCTATACACACCAGTTGGAACGGGTTCGAAACCGTATCTGTTCTACCCAAATGTATTTTGATGAAATTCATAAAATATGGGAAATACAATCTCGATTTTATCATTTCCAAGAGGGTTTAAGGGAACGTCTGATCGGAAATCCAAATGACAGAACCCCAAAAGGGGCTGTGTTTTTTCTTAGGCGCTTAAAGTCTCAAAAGCACAAAGTCGGCAATTGTTCACTTGAACCAAATAAAACAAGAGCTTGTGTATCTTCTTTTGAATGCCAAGAGGTAGAAGCCTGGAAATGGATCAATTCAATACAGTACAATAACCAACCCCTTGAAGAAGAAGAAAGACGGGTGACTTTTGCTTTTTTACGATCCAACTACAAATTTAAATTTTCAGATCTTAAAAACAGACTGCAACTGCCAGATAAAAAGGCATTCAACTATAGAGATGATGAAATATTTAAAGGAATATTCATCGACTATGAAATGTCAAAAAATAAATTTTTTGGAACCGATTGGTTCAACATGGATTCAAAACTTAAAGAAGATGTTTTTCATGCGCTTTATTTTTTTGACGATCTTGAAAAGTTAAAACAACATGCAGAAGAAAAGTTTGGTCTTGATGAATATTGTGCAGAGCAGTTTTCGAAAATTAGTCTAGATAAAACGTATGCCTTGTTGAGTAAAAAGGCGTGTAGAAATTTACTTCCTTTTTTACGTCAGGGGTATCGATACAAGACCGCTGTTTTTTTGGGCGGTATAAAAAATGCTATTGCGCCCCATTGGGAGACACTTTCAGCAGAAAATAAAGCAGAAATTGCAACTGCAGCATTGAAGATAAAAAAGGAAAACAGTACCAAAGAAGTACTTTCAAAACTTCAGTCATGGTTCGATGCTTCATGTCCAGAATTGCAATTTAAATCCAAGAAAGTTTATGGTATACCCCCAAAAAAAAGGGATAAGAACCTTGAAAAGTATTTTGAGGTTTCCAAAGAAACGGACAAACTGATACATAAATTAGATAAGAACATTGTAATACAAAGTGTTTTTGAACTTCGAAAGGTCTTGAATGCTTTGCTTAAAAAGTACGGATCAATATCCAGTATCAATTGTGAACTTTCTGTGGACCTAAAAGTAAATCGGATGCAGCGCTTTATCTATAAAATTGATCAAAAAAGAATAAAAGGAAACCGAGATCGATATTTCAATATCATCAAAAAATTAGGTGTGAACCTCACTCCTATGAATATCCTAAAATACGACCTCTTTGAAGAGTGTAAAAAAGTTTGCCCTTTCACAAACAAACCCATACCAATTGCCTCCCTTTTTACTCAAGAGATTAGAATTGTATACATCAATCCATGGGAGTTTTCCTTGAACGACAGCCACCTCAATAAAGTTCTTTGTTTTGCCGAAGTCGCAGAAGAGTTAGAGGGAAGAACCCCACACGAATATTTTATGAACACTCAAATGGAAAATTGGGGGGAAATAAAAAAACGGTTGATGTATCAATTCTCCAATACTAGACAGCATCCAGCAAGTTTTACAAAATTTCAGCGTTTTGTGAAAAAATACAACAAACGCAATATCATACAACAACAGTTTAATGATCCGCACATTATATCTAGAAGTTTAGAAAGTGTGTTGTCCATTGTTTTTCAAGAAGTCAATATTTCTATGGGAAATACCACCCAGCATTTGATAGAGCAATGGTTGCTTTTGAATTCATACAAAGAAAAGTCAAAAGCATTGGATTATCGTCAGAGCGCTATGCGTTCTTTTGTCAACGCAGTTAAAACAACCGAGCATTTGGAAAGCTTGAAGCAGCGAAATAAATACAAATGGCCCCAAAATAAAACGAGTTTCCCTAGGCCTTACAACAACTATTTTGAAGATTTCACAAAGCATTTCAACGAAATTTTAGTCTCTTATAAAAGCCAAAAAAGAATCCTTTCAACACGAAAAAAATGGATTAAAAAAGAGGACATCAAGGTGTTTAGTAACAATGTCTCTGTTCGTGGTATGTTGCATAAAGAGAGTTTTTACGGAAAACGAACTTCCCCCAACAAGGTCACTGCACTTCACATTCGTAAACCCTTAAATCAAATCAAATCAATCAATCAAGTTGATAAAATTGTTGATCCAGTAGTTAAAAAACTAGTGCAAGAAGCGGTCATAAAAAACTTTGACGGGAAACAACAAATCCCGCCAAACACTTTTTTCAAAAAAGATAAAGCAGGAAGGGTGAAGCCCAAATTATTTTTGCCTAACACAAAGGGAGATCCTGTTCCCATTAAAAAGGTGCGTATTCGTGAAGCGTTCAATACGGAAGTAAAATTAAAGGCCCATAAAAATCAATTTGTTATCCCTAGAAACAATCACCATGTATTGATTTATGAGGATATAGCTGGACAGCTGCATGAAGATGTAGTCAGTTTTTGGGAAGTAGTTCAAAGAATGACAAAAGGAAAACCCATTGTCGAGGTGCCCCAACCGGAACAAAACGCCTTGATTACGGTATTAAAAACCAACGATTTATTTCTGATGGGTGCAGATCGTTTGGAGGAAAACATAGCCTTAGAGTCTAACGCTTATTTGATGAAGATTTTATACCGAGTACAAAAATTATCCAGTAAATACTATGAATTTCGATTGGCTTATAAACCCACATCCAATAGCACAGAATTTCCGGACTACATAAGGATAAATAATTTTGGCGATAAAAAAACAGGATGGTTTAATTACAATCCCATCAAAGTAGAGGTAGACTGTATCGGTCAAATAAAAAAAACAGATTATGCTTTAGAAAAGAACCGTTTTTTCGCGTAAAACATCATTGTGCATTGTTCGCTTTGTACACTACCTAACCCATTACGATTTCATAAATAAATATAGTGTTGTGGTTTGATTGAAGGTTACGAAAAAGCGGTTTCTTTAAAGGCAAAAAAATTAGTTCATATATTCTGAAATCCCCAAAAACAAAAAGGCTAAAGCAACAAGGCATTTTAGAATCACCCCGGTGATAAAACCTAAAAAAGAGCCAATTGCGGCTTTAAAAGCCACTTTTTTATCGGGTTCATTTAGGAGTTCTCCTGAAAATGCACCTATAAAAGGACCTAAAATAATACCCAAGGGACCTAAAAAAAGCAAGCCTAAAACCAATCCAATTGTAGAACCTATAACCCCTTTTTTGGATCCCCCGAATTTTTTTGTTCCCAAGGCAGGAATGATATAATCCAATAGAAAAACAGCAAGGGCGATACAAAAAGTGGTAATTATAAAAGACGTTTCAAAATCCACTCGGGTGCTTTGATTGGCTATAAATAGCCCAAGCCATCCGCTTAGTGGGCCTGGGAGTACCGGTAAAAAACTTCCAATAACCCCTAAAAGTAAAAGGATAATTCCCGCGATTTCATAAATAAGATCCATGGAGTTGTTGTTTTTTGGTTTGAAGCTAAATATAAAAAAAAGTCGTAATTTTATGATTATAAATACCCGAACAATAAACACATATCATGAGATCATCCTTTTCTTTTTTGTCCATTACAATTTGCGCTTTAACGATGGTCAGTTGTGAATATTTTGAAACCACAACCCATACGCCACAGCAAATAAAACAAGCTTCGTCTTGGTCCGATAATGATCAAGCTCCAAGCTTTGAAGGGTGTGGAGATTTAGAATCGGACGAACAATTTAACTGTTTTAAAGACACTTTGCGCACCTCTTTAGAAGAAGGACTTTATGCAGAACCTTTAGTGTCTAATCAAGAGATAGATAGAGAAATTATTTTAACGCTTCTCATCGATACTGATGGCGCCATTCGTCTTACCGATACCGAAGGAGCTTCAACGGTGTTTGATGCGGTAAATGATCTTGAAAATATCCTGACAAATGCTGTTGCTCAATTGCCTTTGGCTTTGCCTGCTACAAAAACCAATGTTGGAGTAAAAGTAAAAACAAGCATTAAGGTTCCCATAAGGATCATCGCTACACCACAAACATAACATGTCAGAACGCATCATCTTAGGAATCGACCCCGGAACCACCATCATGGGATTCGGATTGATTAAAGTGGTGAACAACAACATGGAGTTTATGATGCTCAATGAGTTACAACTCTCTAAATACGATCATCATTACTTGAAACTAAAACACATATTCAACCGTACTCTTGAGTTGATCGACAATTATCATCCCGATGAAATTGCGATTGAAGCACCCTTTTTTGGGAAAAACGTACAATCCATGCTAAAGTTGGGTAGAGCACAGGGGGTAGCTATGGCGGCCGGGTTGTCGCGTGACATTCCCATCACAGAATACTCGCCTAAAAAAATTAAAATGGCCATTACCGGAAACGGAAACGCTAGTAAAGAGCAGGTAGCAAAGATGTTACAAAGTTTACTGGGAATAAAAACCTTGCCAAAGAATTTAGATTCTACAGATGGCTTGGCAGCTGCAGTATGTCATTTTTATAATGCTGGTAAGGGCGGGCCAGATAAAAAATATACGGGTTGGAAAGCTTTTGTCACACAAAACCCCTCTAAAGTGAAATAAACGGAAATTCGTATGGCCGGTATTTATTTTCACATTCCTTTTTGCAAACAAGCTTGCGACTATTGTAATTTTCATTTCTCTACGCAAATGAAAAATAAACGGGAACTGCTTTTGAGTATGCTCAAAGAGTTGGATTTGCGAAAAGATGAATTACGACACCACAAAATCGAGAGCATCTATTTTGGAGGCGGTACACCGTCTTTGTTATCCCCCAAGGAGATTGCTGAATTTATTGAAGCTGTTAATCAGTTTTTTATTGTTGTTCCAAACCCCGAAATATCCCTTGAGATGAATCCCGACGATTATGTGTCAGGGTATTTTTCCCAGCTGAAAACGGTGGGAGTAAATCGTTTAAGCATCGGAGTGCAGTCCTTTTTTGAAGAAGAATTGAACATGATGAATCGTGCGCACAGTGTTAGTCAGTGTCATGAAGTTTTAAAAGCAGCGACATCGCATTTTGAAAATTTCTCATTGGATCTTATTTATGGCATGCCGCAAAGCAGTCTGCATTCATGGACAGAGAATTTAGCACGTGCACTATCCTATGCACCCCCTCATATTTCCAGTTATGCTTTGACGGTAGAACCGAAAACGCTTCTGGCGCATAAAGTTGATAAAAAAGACATCACACTTTTGGAAGAAGAAAAAGTTGCAGAACAATTTGACCGTATGGTTGATGTATTGGAAAAAGCGGGTTATGAGCATTATGAGCTTTCAAATTTTGGAAAACCTAATTTTCATTCTGTTAATAATTCTTCTTATTGGAAGGGAGAACCTTATTTGGGGATTGGCCCTTCCGCGCATAGTTTTGATGGGGATCAAAGGAGTTGGAATGTTTCCAATAATCCTAAATACATCAAATCCATAAACGCTGACACCTTACCCATTACAAGAGAAAACCTCAGTCTAATTGACCACTATAACGAATACATAATGACACGTTTAAGGACGCAAGCAGGAGTTTCTTTGGCTGAAATAAACTCAAAATTTGGAGTGCGTTACGGGGCTCTACTTGAAGAAATGGCTCAAGAAGGAGTCCAAAACCGTTTTCTTTTTTGGGATGGCGATTTCTTGCGGGTTAGCCGTCAAGGGAAATTTTTGGTTGACGGCTTGGCTTCAGATTTATTTTTGATTAATCTTTAGTTTCTGATTTTAGGGCGGAAAAGTATTTGTAAAACAAAGGAATGGTTTCTATGCCTTTGTAAAAGTTAAAAAGCCCAAAGTGTTCATTGGGCGAGTGGATGGCATCACTGTCCAGTCCGAAACCCATCAATACACTTTTACTGCCCAGTACTTTTTCAAATAAAGGAACAATCGGAATACTTCCACCCCCTCGGACAGGGATAGGAGCTGTGCTAAAGGTATCGCTATAGGCTTTATGTGCTGCTTGATAACCGATATTGTCAATGGGTGTAACATAGGGTTCTCCTCCATGGTGACGGGTAATCTCTACCTTTACACTTTTAGGAGCTATTGCTTTAAAATGTGCTTCAAAAAGATCGGCAATTTTTTCCCAGTCTTGTCCCGGTACCAAGCGCATTGATATTTTTGCATGGGCTTTACTTGGAATAACCGTTTTAGCGCCTTCCCCAGTATATCCTCCCCAAATGCCATTGACATCTAAGCTAGGACGTATTGAGGTGTGTTCTGCCGTGGTGTATCCTTTCTCTCCCCATATATCGCCTAAGCCAATTTCATTTTTATAGTGTTCAAGATCAAAAGGGGCTTGGGCCATTTCTTTTCGCTCTTGCAATGAAAGTTCAGTGACACCTTCATAGAACCCTGGAATTGTAATGTGGTTGTCTTCGTCATGCAATTGAGCGATCATTTTACTCAAAATATTGATTGGGTTGGCAACTGCACCTCCATACAAGCCGGAGTGAAGGTCTCTGTTGGGTCCTGTAAGGGTTACTTCCATGTAGGTTAGCCCGCGCAAGCCCGTTGTTATAGAGGGTTGATCATTGCTGATCATTCCGGTATCCGAAATCAGAATAACATCATTGGTGAGTTTTTCTTTTGCATCAACGATAAAGGTTTCCAAGTTGTCGCTTCCGACCTCTTCTTCACCTTCGATCATAAATTTCACATTGCAAGGAAGCTGATTGTTTTTCACCATCCATTCAAACGCCTTGATGTGCATATACATTTGTCCTTTATCATCGCATGCGCCACGTGCAAATAGTGCACCTTCCGGATGCAATGCTGTCGGTTTTACCACTGGTTCAAAGGGTGCACTGTCCCATAGGTCAAGTGGATCTGGGGGTTGTACGTCATAATGACCATAGACCAAAACAGTAGGAGCAGAGGGATCAAAAATACGCTCTCCATAAACAATAGGATGACCTTTGGTTTCGATGATTTCAGTGGTGGTACAGCCAGCTTTTTGTAAGGCTTTTTCTACCCATTCAGCTGTTTCTCTGATCTGTGGGGTATAGTGTGAATCTGCACTAATCGAAGGGATTTTTAACAATGCAATCAGTTCGGCCAAGTAGCGCTCTTTTTCATCTTTATTCAGGTGTACCATATAGAAAATGTATAAATTATCTTTACACAACAAATATTTGAGTTTTTTAGAGAGTAAAAAATTTTTTTAATAAAAACTTCTTTATATTTGTGCCCGTCTATAAAACACGCGGGTGTGGTGAAATTGGTAGACACGCTAGATTTAGGATCTAGTGCTTCACGGCGTGGGGGTTCGAGTCCCTTCACCCGCACAAAACCTCAGTGAAAGCTGAGGTTTTTTTATTTAAATATAAGTTTAAGGATATAGCTATTGCAAGTTATATGAACGCTTGTTTTCCCGCAGTCTTGATGCTTGAAATTGGACATTTTATGGGGCATGAAGAGGGCTACGTATTGTCCAAGAACACTAAAAATTGTCGGTAGAGAATAAAAAAACCTTTAGCACGCTAAAGGGTGATGCCTTATCTTTCCAATTTAAATTCATCTAATTTGATGTCATCTAGCCCTTGATCATCAAAAGGATATTCCATGTCATCTTGGATATTGTAGAGTGATATGAGAATAAATTCACTTAAAATTACAACAAAATAGGTGAGCCATTCAGGATTGTCAAACCCAATTTTATTGATGATGGTGGGGGTATATATCATTGGAAATATATAAATAAAAACTTTACAATAGGCTTTTAAGCTGATGGGTGTTCTATGGATATGAATGGCCATGCAATTTTCCGCGCCTTCATGTGCTTTTTGAAGAAACCCATAGAGTTTCCCTTTTGTACTGTTGGAAACGGTTTCTTCATTTGTCAATAAATAGCTTTCTAGTTTACGAAAGGCTAAGTCAACAGCTGATTGGTTTTCGATTTCTCCCTTTAGGTATGACAATAAAGTTTTGCTGATGTTTAAAACGATATTATTCATTTCCGCTTTTTGTTCTTCAATGAGTTTAGAACCATTTATAGTGTACTGCATGGAGATTAACGCACTTCTAAACTTACTCATGTGTTCCAAACCTTTTTCTCTTCTTTTAAAAGCACCGCGAATCGCAAAAACCAAGGGAAAAATAATGGCAATGGAAATTAGGGTTAGGTCAATGTTATAGACAATTTTAAAGTGGTAACAGATATAAGGAACAACTAACGAAATGAAAAGGGTAATTAATGTTCTGTGGTTTATAATCGAGAAATACTGATTCACTTTATATGTAGATTTAGTATATTTAACTTTATTAACTATATACATGCAATATATGAAACAATTTATAATCCTATTCTTTTGTTCTGCAATAATCTTTGCGCAAAAGGAAACTCCGGCATTATTCTCCTCAAACGAGCCTTTAGAGGTAAAACTGGCATTCTCACCCAAAAAGTTAAAGAAGAGTAAAGTAGATACTTTATTTTATGACGCTCAGATGGAGTACAAAGAATCTGGAGAGGATTGGAATTCCATTAAGATTGGAATTCGCGCTCGAGGAAACTTCAGACGTTCCACTTGTTATTATCCTCCTATAAAAGTCGAAATTAAAAAAGATCAGCGAAGCGGTACTATTTTTAAAGGACAGAAAAAACTAAAATTAGTGCTCCCTTGTTTACAGCAAAAAGATAAGAATGACAACATTCTTAAAGAGTTGATGATTTACAAAATGTATGCTTTGATCAACCCATATCACTTTAGAACAAGAAGAGTAGCGATTGAATTTACTGATTTGAATAAGAAAAAACCAGTGACTTCACAATTGGTTGGTTTTTTGATTGAAGACGATAAAAATGTTGCGAAAACTCATGATGGAAAAGTATTTGAGCGTTTTATTCATCCTTTGGCAATGGACAGTCAGTCTTCTATAAAAAATGCTTTATTTCAATACATGGTTGGGAATACAGACTTTTCAGTGGCTTATCAGCACAATGGGAAATTGTTGTATATCGGGAAGAAAATTATTCCTTTGCCGTATGATTTTGATATGACTGGATTTATCAATCCTAGTTATGCTGTCGTAAATCCTACATTGAAAATCACAAAAATTACCGACCGCCAGTATAGAGGTTTTGCTAGAGATGAAGCAGACTTTATGGCGGTGCGTCAACTCTTTTTGGATAAAAAAGAAGAAATGTTAGGCATTATAAAAGGCTATGAAAGCGATTTTGATGATCCCAAAGAGTTCAATGATGCTTATGCTTACATTGAAAGTTTTTACGAGGTCATTGAAAATGAAGCTTCCTTCAAGAAAAAAGTGATTAGCGAAGCCAGAACAAAATAAGTTCTATTCTAGAACTTCTTTCATTTTAGAAAATATAGCGGTGTTGTCATAAATGCCGCTATATTTTTTTGCCCCTACACCAATAGCAAACACAGGAACCATAGTGGCAGTATGTCCTTTGGTGACGAAACCACCTCGTGGTTTAAAATTTTTTATGTTCCCACTGTCGATGCCTAATCCACCCGTCTCGTGATCTGCTGTAACCACAAGAAGCGTGTTGGGGTGCTCTTTTAAATAGTTTAATACTTCTTGAATTGCACCATCAAAATCCTTGAATTCAGATAGGATGTAATTTAAATCGTTTGCGTGTCCTCCCCAATCAATTTGAGATCCTTCTACCAGCAAGAAAAAGGGTTGTTCCTGCTGATCTAATTTTTTTAGCATTGCGCTAACCGCATCTTTCAGTGCTGGTTTTCTTCCTTCCACAACGGGTAAAGGTTCATCCATATTGGTAAAAAGACCAATTTTATCGGCGGTACTTTTTTCAAAATCTTCAAGGCGGTCAACAAAATCAAAAGAAGGCATCTCATCCAAAATATTTCTTTTGTCGTCTCTGCGTATAAAATGTTTTTTACCACCTCCGATAAAAAAATCAACATCGCTTTCACTCAGCTGTCGCGCAATTTCTTGGTATTTTCTTCTAGAAGTTACTTTAGCATAAAAAGAAGCAGGAGTAGCGTGCACTATACTAGAAGTTGCTATGAGTCCAGAGGAATATCCTTTTTCAGTGGCAATTTCTAAAATGGAAGGTTGCTTTTTGTTTTTTAAATCTATTCCAATTACACCATTGAATGTTTTTATTCCACAAGCCATTGCTGTACCACTTGCGGCAGAGTCAGTAACTAGGTTATTTGCCGAATGTGTTTTGGAAAGACCAATGACATCAAAAGCTTCTAAAGCAGTTTGATTTCCGTTGGCATACATTCCTGCAGTTATCTGAGATAGACCGGTTCCGTCCCCGATCATGAAAATAATATTAGGCGATTTATCTTGCCCAAATAAAATGGAAATGCTAAGAAGAAAAAAGGAAAAAAATGCTACTTTATTCATTATAAAAAAATTATAACTGCAAAATACGCAATAAGTTCAACTTTACTTTTGATTTAAGGCGGAAAATATCTGATTGACCGCACCAGCTCGTTTTTTTACAAGGTTTATGTTTCGTTCTCCTATTGCTTTGCATTGGGCACCTGAGCTCAAAAGTTCTTTTAGGATAATTTCAAAATCTTTGCTGTTGTTGATGCTAAAAGTTCCTTTATTATTGACCAAGGCAATAGCCTCGTCAAATTTATCATAGTTTGGTCCTATAATTAATGGGATACCAAAAACAGCAGGTTCTAAGGTGTTGTGTAAACCACTGTTTCCCAATCCACCCCCTACATAAACGGCATCTGCATATGCATATACCTTGCTTAAAAGGCCTATGCAATCCAGTATTAAAATATTTTTAGCTGAATCTGATGCTTGGAATTTACTCCACCGGGTGAAAGGAAGAATTAGTTTTTCTTCAATGTTTGTAAGGGTGTTTTCATCAATTTTGTGGGGGGCAATGATGATTTTAATTTCCTCTTTTTGTACAGGAGGTAAAATCACAGCGTGATCCTCTGGCCAAGTGCTTCCAGCGACAAAACAAAAATCTCCCTGTATAAAGGCTTTGATTTTGGGTAAATCTATTTTTTGATCGGCAATGTCCAAAACACGATCAAAACGTGTATCACCGCTTAGGGTCACCTTGTCTATATCAATGCCATTAAGTAATTGAACGGAAGTCTTATTCTGTACAAAAAAATGATCAATGGCTTTAAGTACTTTTCGCATTCCAAAATGCCAAGGTTTAAAAAAAAGTTGGGCGGGTCGAAAAATACTAGAGATGGAATAGACTGGGATGTTTTTCTGTTTGAGGCTTAAAATGAGACGTGGCCAAAATTCATATTTCACTAAAAATAAGGCATTGGGATTCAATCGATCAATAAATTCAGATGCATCTTTTTTTCGGTCCAAGGGAAGGTAGCCGACCCAATCTACTTCAGAATATTTTTGCTGAACCGAGTAGCCCGAAGCAGAAAAAAAAGTGAGGGCAATAAAAGCATTTGGGTAGGTTTTCCGGTATTTCTCAATCAAGGGGCGGGCTTGTTCAAACTCCCCAAGAGAGGCTGTATGAAACCAAAAAACAGTCTTATTGTATTTTGATTTTTCAGGAAAAAAGAGGCTGGATTTCCATTGATTGCGCTGGTTTAAAAACTCCTTCACTTTTGGTGAAAAAACAGAGGCGATTTGTGCCAAGCGAAAGGCGAACTCGTAAACAATGGAGTAGAGGGTGAGGAACATCGTAACAAAAATAGTTTTTCCTCTTCGACTGAAAAAGCGATTTCCTTTTTTTAAATTTGTTCAAAAAGATTCTACAATGAAAGAAATCCGAATGGTGGACTTAAAGGGGCAGTATGATTTTATCCAGCCTCAGGTCACAGAAGAGATGAATAAAGTCTTGGAAACAACAAGTTTCATCAATGGCCCAGCTGTCAAAGCCTTTCAGGAGGATTTGGAAAAATACTTGGATGTAGCGCATGTAATTCCTTGTGCCAACGGTACGGATGCCCTTCAAATTGCATTGATGGGCTTGGGGCTTCAGCCAGGTGATGAGGTGATTACTGCAGATTTTACTTTTGCAGCCACCGTTGAAGTTATTGCTCTACTTAGGTTAAAACCGATTTTAGTAGATGTTGATCCCAAAACGTTTAATATTGATCCTAAAAAAATTGAAGAAGCCATTACCCCCAAAACAAAGGCCATTATACCGGTCCATCTCTTTGGACAAGTTGCGGACATGGAAACAATTTTAGACATCGCTGAAAGACACAATTTATATGTGGTAGAAGACAACGCGCAGGGCATCGGGTCTACCTATACCTTTAAGGACGGAAGAAAAGCAAAAACAGGAACGCTTGGCCATGTAGCTGCAACTTCTTTTTTCCCTTCAAAAAATTTAGGCGCTTACGGAGACGGTGGCGCTATTTTCACCCAAGATGATGATTTAGCGCATTACATTCGGGGGATTGTAAACCATGGCATGTACAAGCGTTATTACCACGATGTTGTCGGAGTAAATTCGCGTTTAGATAGCTTGCAAGCTGCGGTTTTAAAGGTGAAACTAAACTATTTGGACTTTTACAATGAACGAAGAAAAGAGGCAGCGCTTCGCTATACTGCTCTTTTAGAAGGTCACCCAAATATCATCACCCCTTACCGCGCTTGGGACTGTGACGCCCATGTATTTCATCAATACACTTTACGCATCATTAATCATGATCGTGATGGATTGGTACAGTACTTAAATGAACGAAAAATTCCGTGTGGAATTTATTATCCTGTTCCTTTGCATGCACAAAAAGCCTACCAAGACGAACGCTTTAAAGAAGAGAATTTTACCGTAACAAATCAATTGGTGAAAGAAGTGATTTCATTGCCCATGCATTCGGAGTTAGAGGTTGAGCAAATTGAATGTATAGCGCAAAATATCTTAGACTTTTTAGCGCATTAAAGAAGGAAGTCAATAATGTGTTGTCCTACTTCTGCGGATTTTAAAATTTTAAAGTGCCCGGTGTTTTTAATGCGAATAAGCTTTGCAATGGGCCAGGCTTTTGCTACTTCTTCTGTTTTTTTTATGGGAAGGACGCGATCATCTACATCGTGAAGTAACAGCGCTTTTTTTACAGAAGATCTCGGGGCATAATCGGCAACATTAATGTCGTCAACAACAATGTTTCCGTTGGCTTCGATTCTCGCTATCAATCCAGTAACAATACGATAAGGCAATCCTAAAAACTGAACAACTTCTTCCATTCGTTCCTTGAATTTGTTGGGGACGGTTATGCCAACATATTTTTCGATTTTTATTTCAGGTGCTCCCCCCAAAGAAATTAGAGCTGCCACACTGCCAAAGGAGTGACTGATAACGTGATGAATCTTTTCACTTTTTAACAACTGTCTCGTCAGCTGAATAAAAGCATATAAACTCGTACTTCCTTTACTGCTATTTCCATGTGATGGCCCATCAAACGCAATTACAGTAAAGCCATTATCTACCAAAAGCGGAATTAAATACGCAAAGTTTCCTGCATTGCCTTCCCAGCCGTGTACCAAGAGAATGGTTTTTTTACCTTTTCCCCAGCGGTAGGTTTGAATGTCAAATTCTTCAAAGGAAAAACGACGGCATTCGGATTTTTCTAAAAGTTCTTTTTCATGGGATTTTAAAGGGAAGCTTCGAGGTGTTGTTAGGGCTTTATAGGCTCTGTTAATGAATAGATTGGGAAACAATCGTGCAAACAGATTCAATATTTTTTTCTTCAAAAGAGGAATGGTTTAAGGGCAAAGCTACAAGAAAATGTTATCTTCCACGGAAAATTTAAACAATGAAAAATAAGCTTAGCCTTTTAGTTACTCTCTTTACGCTCAGCCTTACGGCACAGAACACATATCTTCATTGTGGGAAACTATTTGACAGCACATCCGGCCAAATTAAAAATCAGCAAACCATTATCGTTGAAGGAGAAAGAATAAAAGATGTTGTTCCAGGTTACATCACCCCTGGCGCTGAGGATAGAGTAATAAACTTAAAAGATAAAACGGTGTATCCTGGTTTTATAGATTTGCATGTTCATATAGAAAGTGAAAGTAATCCTCAAAAATACTTGGACCGATATCGTTTAAACGATGCTGATATAGCTTACGATGCACAGGTCTTTGCTCAGCGTACATTGTTAGGGGGATTTACAACGGTTCGTGATTTGGGCGGTTCAGGAGTTAATATTGCTTTACGCAATGCAATTCAGGCGGGTAAGGTAAAAGGTCCAAGAATTTATACTGCGGGTAAAATATTATCGTCAACCGGAGGACATGGAGATCCTACCAATGGAAATAAAGCATCAATACAGGGAGATCCTGGACCTAAAGAAGGCGTTGTGAATTCCATAGATGATGCTAGAAAGGCAGTACGTCAACGTTATAAGAACGGAGCAGATTGGATTAAAATTACTGCCACAGGTGGTGTGCTAAGTGTTGCAAAGAGTGGGGAAAACCCTCAATTCACCAATGAAGAAATTCGGGTCATCGCGCAAACTGCAAAAGATTATGGGATGCAAGTTGCTGCGCACGCACACGGAGATGAAGGCATGTTTCGTGCAGTAGCCAACGGAGTAAAAACCATTGAACATGGGACACTTATTTCTGCACGAACAATGAATTTAATGATCCAAAAAAATGCGTATTTGGTTCCCACCATTAGCGCTGGAAAATTTGTTGCAGAAAAAGCCAAAATAAAAGGATATTACCCCGAGGTTATTGTCCCAAAGGCGAAAAAAATTGGGGCACAAATACAGGCTACTTTTGCCAATGCCTATAAGGCAGGGGTTCCCATTGCTTTTGGAACAGACGCAGGGGTATCTCCCCATGGTGAAAACGCAAAGGAATTTGGGTTCATGACAGCGGTAGGAATGCCAGCAGTAGAGGCGATCCAAGCGGCAACCGTAGTCAATGCTAAAATATTAGAAGAAGAGAATAACTTGGGTCAACTGGCTCCTGGTTTTTACGCAGACATAGTCGCCTCAGATGAAAATGCTTTAGAAAACATCCATACATTAGAAGGCATTAGTTTTGTAATGAAGAACGGAGTTGTTGAAAAACAATAGGGGCTTAAAGACTTCCGGAAGTCGTATTCAGAGAGCGATCAATTTTTTTGACCAACCCTTGAAGCACCTTTCCTGGACCTAGTTCTATAAAATCAGTAACGCCATCTTGCGCCATTTGTTGTACACTTTGCGTCCACCTAACGGGTGCAGTCAATTGCGCAATTAGATTTTTTTGAATGTCTTCTTTAGTGCTGATTCCTTTTGCTACCACGTTTTGATAAACGGGGCAAATGGGGTTTTTAAAGGGAGTTTTGGAGATGGCTTCTGCCAATTGTTCCCGAGCAGGCTCCATTAAAGGCGAGTGGAATGCGCCTCCTACAGGCAAGGGAAGGGCTCTTCTTGCACCCGCTTCTTTCATGCCTTCACAAGCTGTTGCAATAGCATTTTTCTCCCCTGAAATAACCAACTGACCAGGACAATTATAATTTGCTGCTACTACTGTACCGGGCGTGTTTTTGCATACCTCTTCTACTTGCGCATCTTCCAAGCCTAAAACAGCAGCCATGGTCCCAGGAACTTGGTCACAAGCCGTTTGCATTGCCAAAGCTCTTTGATGAACCAAACGCAAACCATCTTCAAAGGAAAGTGAGTTTGCTGCAACCAAGGCAGAGAACTCCCCTAATGAATGACCCGCTACAGCATTGGGCTGAAATTCTTCCCCAAGGCATTTGCTTAAGATTACAGAATGTAGAAAAATAGCCGGTTGGGTTACCTGCGTTTGTTTTAGTGCTTCTGCATCTTCTCCAAACATTACCGCTGTAATTTTAAATCCCAAGATATCATCTGCAGTGTCAAAAAGTGCTTTGGCTACGGAAGAAGATTCGTATAAGTCTTGTCCCATTCCAGGGAATTGGGCCCCTTGGCCAGGAAAAATAAAGGCTTTCATTTTTTTATTTTTTGGTACGTTAAATAAGTGTAATTGTATGGTTGGTTTTCGGATTGTTCAATACGTTCTTCTGAAATAATTTCAAAAGCTGTCGTATCTATTTCGGGAAAAAACACATCGGCATCAAATTCATGATGTACCCGCGTCAGCTCTATTCGATCACAAAGGGGCATAAAAAGAGAATAAATTTGCCCCCCTCCTATAATAAAAGGCTGCATGTCATTTTTGACCAAAGCAAGGGCGTCCTCTAGGGTATGCACTACTTCTGCCCCTTCAGCAGTATAGTCTTTCTTTTGGGTCAATACAATGTTTGTCCGGTTGGGTAAAGCTTTTGGCATCGACTCAAAAGTTTTTCTTCCCATGATGATGGCATGACCGGTAGTCAAGCGCTTGAACCGTTTCAAATCTTCAGAGATATGCCATATTAAATCATTGTCTTTGCCAAGAGCATTGTTTTCTGCCGCAGCAGCAATCATAGTCAGAGTACGTTGTGTGGGCATATTATTTGAGATTTTTATCGATTCGTCTTTTTCTAGAAGCAAGGCTTCGTTTTTCTTTCGGATAATTTGCGCAGTCAAGAGCTGTAATTCTAATTTCTATTGCAAAAATAAAATTTAATATGGGACTTGCTCTTACTTTTTTGAAAAGCCTTGCATAGGTTTTTGTAACTTTAGTAAAACAACTAACGTGAGAGAACAATTTCCAATCTTGGAGGAGAGAATTTATTTAAACACTCCGTATACAGGCTTGTTGTCTACTCCTGTAAAAGCAGCTATTGACCAACAATTGGAGCGCTATTTTTCAAGTGGAGATGCGTACAAGAAACAATACATCTCTACATTTCAAACAGAAACCGAAAAAGCATTAGGTGAATTTTTAGATGCCAAAAAAGCGCGTGTTTACCTGACACAAAGCTTTTCAAGTGGGTTTTCAAACTTTCTTTTTGCGCTTCCCAAAACCTATAAATTCCTGCTTCTCGAAGACGATTATCCTTCTCTAAGCACCTTGGTTGCAGACCATGGGTTTAATTCTGACACCCTTAAAATCACCATTAATGTAGAGGAACAGTTGATCAAGAAACTGGCTGAAGAAAACTATCAGGTGTTGGCATTTAGTGTTGTACAATACGCCTCAGGCTTGTATTTTGACTTGGAGGTGTTGAAAAAAATAAAAGTGCTATACCCAGAGGTTTTAATTCTTCTAGATGGGACGCAGTTTCTAGCTGCAGAGCAGTATTCGTGTGATGATTGCGTTGCAGATGCTATTTTTGCGAGTACTTACAAATGGTTTTTGGCAGGGTATGGCACCGGGCTGGCTTGTATTCGTTCTTCTGTATTTTCAGCCCTAGGTATAAATCCCAATGCTTTTGACGACAGATACGATCGTGGGCATTTGGCACTTCAGAGTATAGCAGCGCTTAGGACAGCACTTCATCAAATAGAGACCTCAGGTTTTGAAGCTTTAATGCACCAAAAAAAACAAGTCAATGAATACCTTTGCAGTCAATTGAAAGACCTTGACAGATTGCCTGCTTTTGCTGCAAAAAGGAAACAACACGCCTCTTTTTATAATTTAAGTCTAAACGAAACAGCCTATCGCGAATTGTTGAAAAACAAAGTGGATTGTATACAACGCGGAAAGGGAGTACGCATTGGGGTTCATCACTACAATACTATATCTGATGTAGATGCTTTTATCGCGATTTTATCACAATTGGATTAGACTGAAACCGCTCCTTTAATCAAGGGGTGCGGATGATAATCCATCAATTCAAAATCATCGTAGGTGAAGGCGAATAAGTCTTTTATTTCCGGATTCATTTTCATGCTTGGAAGACTTTTAGGCTCCCGCGTTAGTTGAAGTTCTATTTGTTCTTTGTGGTTTGCATAAATATGAGCATCTCCGAGGGTATGAATAAATTCTCCTGCTTCTAATGCACAAACTTGTGCCATCATGAGGGTGAGCAGGGCATAAGAAGCAATATTGAAAGGAACGCCAAGAAAAACGTCTGCACTTCTTTGATAGAGCTGACAAGATAATTTTCCGTCAGCTACATAAAATTGAAAGAAAGCGTGACAAGGGGGCAAAGCCGCTTTGTTGTTGGCAACATTTTCCGCAAAACTTTTTGAAGTATCAGGAAGTACGCTAGGATTCCATGCGGAAACCAACATTCTTCTGCTGTCTGGATTGGTTTTTAAGCTGTGTAAAATAGCTTTGATTTGGTCAATTTCCTCGCCATTCCAATTTCTCCATTGATATCCATAAACGGGACCTAAATTACCGTTTTCATCGGCCCATTCGTTCCAGATTCTAACCCCGTTTTGTTTAAGATATTCAATATTGGTGTCTCCTTTTAAAAACCATAATAGCTCATGGATGATCGATTTTAAATGGAGTTTTTTAGTCGTCACCATAGGAAAACCCTTGCTAAGATCAAATCGCATTTGGTAACCAAACACACTCTTGGTCCCGGTTCCGGTACGATCTGTTTTTTCTACTCCGTTTTCTTGAATGTGACGTATTAGATCTAGGTATTGTTTCATCTAAATGGCTTTTTGTAAAAGTAAAAAATGTAGAAGGGCGGAAGCGTCAAATTTTCAAATAGTTATTCAATCCGGTCGTTGATAATTATTTTGAATTTTCACGTTTAGTCAATTCATCACGTACTCTCACTGCGGCTTCGTAATCTTCGCTTTTCACCAATTTTTCCAACAGTTTGGTTAATTCTCCAGTGCTCACACTGCTAAGGTCTGCAGGAATGTTTTTTAAAGGTTTTTGTTCTTCTATAAAGGTCTTAATCCAATCTTCTTTTTCTGGATTTTTTTTATCGGACCCCGGTTCTTTTGTATACCCAGCTTTTGCAAGGATATTTTCATAGGTAAAAATAGGCGCTTGATAACGAATGGCAAGGGCTACAGCGTCTGATGTTCTGGCATCGATAATTTCCTCTATTTCGTCTCGTTCACAGATTAAACTGGAATAAAATACTCCGTCAACCAATTTGTGAATGATCACTTGCTTGACGTGAACATCAAACCGATCAAAACAATTTTTTAATAAATCATGGGTCAAAGGCCGTGGAGGATTGATTTCTTTCTCCAATCCTATGGCAATGGACTGTGCTTCAAATGATCCAATGATGATGGGTAAATTTCGCACCCCTTTTTTTTCCGTTAAAATAAGTGCGTAGGCACCGGTCTGCGCTTGACTGTATGAGATGCCGCTTATGGAGAGTTCTACCAAAACCATGTCTAAATTCCTTAAACCAAAGATACTGTTTTTGGTTGATGTTTTTTGTCTAAAATTATAAGTTCAATGAAATAGAATCCAGCAGCCTCAATTTTATAAAACGAAAAGTTTCGAAAAATGAAATTAAGTCCGTCGAAAATTTTAAATTTGCAGTCGATTTGAACTAATAACACATGAAAACCATTCAATTTAGAGAGGCCATTGCACAAGCCATGTCAGAGGAAATGCGCCGAGACGAGAGTATATATCTCATGGGGGAAGAAGTAGCTGAATACAATGGAGCATACAAAGCCTCAAAAGGAATGCTGGATGAATTTGGAGAAAAGCGTGTTTTAGATACTCCTATATCTGAATTGGGCTTTGCAGGAATTGGTGTAGGGTCTACCATGACTGGAAATCGTCCGATCATTGAATTCATGACCTTTAACTTTGCTTTGGTCGGAATCGATCAGATCATCAACAATGCCGCAAAGATCAGACAAATGTCTGGAGGTCAATTTCCTTGCCCAATCGTCTTTAGAGGTCCAACCGCTTCTGCTGGTCAGTTGGCTGCGACCCACTCTCAGGCCTTTGAAAGCTGGTACGCCAATTGTCCCGGTCTAAAAGTGATTGTGCCTTCAAATCCATACGATGCTAAAGGACTCTTAAAAGCAGCCATCCGTGATGATGATCCCGTGATTTTTATGGAATCAGAACAGATGTATGGCGATAAAGGAGAAGTGCCAGAAGAAGAGTACATCCTTCCTATAGGAGTTGCAGATGTAAAGCGTAAAGGCGATGATGTAACTATCGTATCCTTCGGAAAAATCATCAAAGAGGCATTTAAAGCAGCTGAAGTTCTGGAAAAAGAAGGCATTCAATGCGAAATTATTGACCTTAGAACCGTTCGTCCCTTGGACTATGCTACTGTTTTTGAATCCGTGAAAAAGACCAATCGTCTTGTGATTCTTGAAGAAGCATGGCCATTTGGAAATGTGGCTACAGAAATCACCTTTCAAGTGCAAAACGAGTTGTTTGACTACCTAGATGCCCCTGTCGAAAAAATAAATACAGCAGATACACCTGCACCTTTCTCTCCAGTACTTTTAGAAGAGTGGTTGCCCAACAGCCAAGATGTAGTGAAGTCTGTCAAAAAAGTAATGTACCAAAAAAAATAAGAAATTCAGTGTTTGATTTTCTGATTATTAACTAGAAATTTTATGGAAACTAATATCATTTATGTCCCTTTAGTACTCTCATTGGTAGGGTTAATTTACATGTTAATTCGTGCCAATTGGGTACGTAAGCAAGATGCTGGCAATGAACGAATGGTTGAGATCTCAACTGCGATTAAAGAAGGAGCACTTGCATTTCTAAATGCAGAGTACCGTTTGCTATTGATTTTTGTAGTGGTAGCTTCTGCTGCCTTGTACGGAATCTCTTTGGCAGTAGAAACAACCAGTTGGATGATAGTTCCCGCATTTATCTTTGGAGCGGTATTTTCTGCCTTTGCCGGAAATATTGGAATGAGAATTGCGACGGAAGCCAACGCTAGAACTGCGGAAGCCGCAAAAACAAGTTTACCAAAAGCACTTCAAGTGTCTTTTGGTGGAGGTACTGTTATGGGACTCGGTGTTGCCGGTTTGGCAGTACTTGGATTGACCTTGTTCTTTATGTTCTTTGTAGGGCAATTTATGGGGCAAGAAGGAACGTTTTATACCAACATGACAATTGTGTTGGAAACCCTTGCAGGCTTTTCTCTTGGTGCAGAATCCATTGCACTTTTCGCCCGTGTAGGCGGTGGAATATATACCAAAGCGGCAGATGTAGGTGCAGACCTGGTAGGGAAAGTAGAAGCCGGTATTCCAGAAGATGATCCCCGTAACCCCGCTACGATTGCAGATAACGTAGGGGATAATGTTGGAGATGTTGCCGGAATGGGTGCAGATTTGTTTGGTTCTTATGTAGCTACTGTTCTTGCAGCAATGGTTCTTGGGAATTATGTCATTAGAGACATGTCCGTCAATGAACAATATACAGATGCTTTTAATAATATGGGACCTATTTTACTACCTGTGGTTATTGCAGGGGTTGGTATTTTGGCGTCCATTATTGGAACTTTCTTTGTAAAGATTTCAAGCAATGATGCGAAAGAAGCAAAGGTGCAAGCAGCTCTAGATTTAGGAAACTGGATGTCTATAGCCATTACATTAGTTGCAAGTTTTTTCTTAATTCGATGGATGTTGCCTGAAACGCTGACAATGAATTTCTTTGGAGAAGGAAGTAAAGCCATACCTGCGATGAATGTATTTTACGCAGCCTGTATTGGTTTGGCAGTTGGTGCGTTGATTTCTTCTGTTACGTCATATTATACAAGTTTAGGAAAGAAACCTGTTTTGGACATCGTCCAAAATAGTTCTACTGGAGCTGCTACCAATATTATCGCCGGTTTAGCGGTTGGAATGAAATCTACTTTCTTGTCAGTGATTTTGTTTGCTGCAGCAATATTTGGATCGTATGCCCTTGCAGGGTTTTACGGGGTAGCACTTGCTGCATCCGCCATGATGGCTACTACAGCAATGCAGTTGGCCATTGATGCTTTTGGTCCTATTGCTGATAATGCAGGAGGTGTAGCTGAAATGAGTGAACTAGCACCTGAAGTTAGAGAACGTACAGATATTTTAGATTCTGTAGGAAATACTACGGCTGCAGTAGGAAAAGGATTTGCCATTGCATCTGCCGCATTAACCGCTTTGGCATTATTTGCTGCCTACGTTACGTTTACAGGAATTGATGGGATCAATATTTTTAAAGCAGATGTTTTAGCCATGTTGTTTGTCGGGGCAATGATCCCCGTTGTATTCTCTGCTTTGGCAATGGAATCTGTTGGAAAAGCTGCGATGGAAATGGTGGAAGAAGTGCGTCGACAATTCCGTGAAATTCCTGGAATCATGGAAGGAAAGGGAACGCCTGAATACGCAAAATGTGTTGATATTTCTACCAAAGCGGCCTTAAAAGAAATGCTTTTACCCGGTTTAATCACCATCATTACACCAATCATCATTGGTCTTTTCTTTGGTGCAGAGCCACTCGGGGGGTATATGGCAGGGGTATGTGTAAGCGGAGTTATGTGGGCCATCTTCCAAAACAATGCTGGTGGAGCTTGGGACAACGCTAAAAAATCTTTTGAAGCAGGAGTTGAGATAAATGGAGAAATGACATTTAAAGGATCAGACGCACATAAAGCTGCTGTAACAGGAGATACTGTTGGGGATCCGTTTAAAGACACTTCTGGTCCTTCCATGAATATATTGATAAAGCTTACTTGCTTGGTTGGCCTTGTGATTGCTCCACTCTTAGGTGCAGGTCACGCTACTGACGCTAGTTCTTCGCAAGAAGTAAAAAAAGAAATCCGTGTTGAAGTTCAAGCCTCAGAAGATGGATTGATGGAAGCAACGATTGAGAAAACAACCTTTGAAAATGGTGAATCGGTTGTAGAAGAAAAAGTGATTTCCGGAACTCAAGAAGAAGTAGAAGCTGCCTTAAAAGAAATGAGTGATGTAGAGGTAAATCTAAGTAAAGACAAATAGTATAGATACTTAGAGTTGTTTAATAAAACAAAAAGGTCAGCCATTGCTGGCCTTTTTTTATTCAAATAAACCGTTGATTTCAGAATCAATACGTTCGATAATGGTGCCCAAATCTTCCTGATTGTCGACAAAGTTTACCTCGTCAACATCAATGATGAGTAGTTTTCCGTGCGTATAGCCTTCAATCCAAGCTTCATAACGTTCATTTAATCGGCTGAGGTATTCTATGCTGATTGAGTTTTCAAATTCCCTTCCGCGTTTATGAATGTTCTTCACCAGATTGGGAATGCTGCTTCTAAGGTAGATCATAAGGTCTGGACCCTTTACCAAGGTTTGCATCAATTCAAATAAAGAAGAGTAGTTTTGAAAATCGCGCTGAGACATTAATCCCATGGCGTGGAGGTTGGGAGCGAAAATATAAGCATCTTCATAGATCGTTCTGTCTTGAATGATATTCGCATTGCTTTTTTGGATTTCCAATAATTGACCAAAACGACTTTTTAGAAAATACACTTGAAGGTTAAAAGACCAGCGTTCCATCTGATGGTAAAAGTCATCTAAATAAGGGTTTTCTAATACTTCCTCATAATGTGCATTCCATTTGTAATGCTTGGACAATGATTCTGTTAAACTGGTTTTACCGGAGCCGATGTTTCCTGCAATGGCAATGTGCATAATGATTATAGTATTTTCAAATCTACAAGCACTAAAATACTATCATTTTTATTAAGATGAAAGGAAAGGCCCAACGTAAAAAAGTTTTTTCTTTCAGCTAAAGTTTTGCCAAATGGGATAAAGGCTTTAAATTTGTAACCACAAACGAGGAAGGATTTGACTGATTGCAAACCTCGAAAAAAAAATGCTAAAGCAGTGTTGCTTTCAAGATGTATCATCAAATCCTTCCCCAAAGCAACTTATTTAAATGTCATATTTTTTTACCTCAGAGTCCGTTAGCGAAGGACATCCCGATAAAGTTTCGGATCAGATTAGTGATGCATTATTGGATAATTTTCTAGCTTTTGATCCCGAAAGTAAAGTAGCATGTGAAACTCTGGTTACCACAGGTCAGGTAGTTTTAGCAGGGGAAGTAAAAAGCAATACCTATTTAGACGTGCAACAAATCGCACGTGACACCATTAATACCATTGGGTATACCAAGGGCGAATATCAATTTAGTGGAGATTCTTGTGGGGTAATTTCCTTGATTCATGAACAGTCACAAGACATCAACCAAGGGGTAGATCGTGAAAGTAAAGAAAGTCAAGGAGCTGGGGATCAAGGAATCATGTTTGGCTATGCTTCTAGCGAAACGGAAAACTATATGCCTTTGGCATTGGATCTTTCACATAAACTACTCATAGAACTGGCTGCTTTGCGTAGAGAAAATAAAGCGGTGCGTTATTTGCGTCCAGATGCTAAATCCCAGGTAACACTAGAATACAACGAAGCGGGTAAACCTGTTCGCATTGATACCATTGTCTTATCCACTCAGCACGATGCTTTTGATCAAGACGACCAAGCCATGCTCGCAAAGATCAAAGAAGATGTAATCGAGATCCTAATTCCAAGGGTGAAAAACAAATTGTCGAAGGACATTCAGGCACTTTTCGATGAGAACATTACCTATCACGTAAATCCGACAGGGAAATTCGTTATTGGAGGACCCCATGGGGATACAGGACTGACTGGAAGAAAAATAATTGTCGATACCTATGGCGGGAAAGGCGGCCACGGTGGTGGTGCTTTTAGTGGAAAAGATCCTAGTAAAGTAGACCGAAGCGCAGCCTATGCGGCACGCCATATTGCCAAAAACCTTGTCGCTGCAGGCGTAGCTGACGAGATTGTAGTACAACTCAGCTACGCTATTGGAGTAGCCAAGCCTACCTCTATTGCTGTAAACACTTACGGAACAGCTAAAGTTCAGCTAACTGATGGCGAAATTGCGAATCAAGTGCATGACCTATTTGATTTAACTCCTTACGCCATAGAGCAACGCCTAAAACTTCGTAACCCAATTTATACGGAAACGGCTGCTTACGGTCATATGGGAAGACAGCCTGAAACGGTAACAAAAAAATTCCATTCTCCTTACAACGGAGAAATCACAAAAGAAGTAGAGCTTTTTACATGGGAAAAGTTAGACCATGTAGAAAAGGTGAAAGCAAAATTTAATCTTTAGACTGCATCAAATCGGTATAAATGGCAACGGTTAAAACAAACGTATTGCAAATCTTAAAGCTCCAAAGTGGGATAGAACTTAGCTATCAACATTTTGGGCAATCCTACACCCAGGCTCCTGTCATTTTGATCAATCATCCATTGACTGGGGATTCAAATGTTGCAGGAGAAACAGGATGGTGGAATTGCGTTATTGGAGAGGGCAGAGTCATCGATACAAAGAAGTACGCAGTACTGGCCTTTAACATTCCGGGAAACGGCTATGAAGGGGGAGCTGTAAATCTACCCAAACCTTTGTCAGCAAAAGACATTGCTAAAGTGTTTCACGATGGAATACAGTTGTTGGGGATTGAAAAACTCTATGCAATAATCGGTGGGTCTATCGGTGCGGGGATTGCTTGGGAAATGGCTGCTCAATTTCCAAACATTACAGAAAAGCTCATTCCTGTTTCAGGGGATTGGAAAGCTACAGATTGGATGTTGGCGAATGTTTTTCTTCAAAAGCAAATTTTAGAAACAAACCCCCAACCGCTTGAAATTGCGCGTATGCATGCAATGTTGTGCTACAGAACACCACAGTCCTTTAAATTGCGTTTTAACCGTTCGTGGAATGGAGATAAAAACATGTTTAACGTTCAATCGTGGATGGCGCATCATGGAGAGAAATTAGCCCAACGCTTTTCATTGCAAGCCTATAAAAACATGAACCATATTTTAGGCACTATAGACATAACCAGCGATGGGAAATCTCTTGAAGAGCTGCTTCAAACAATTTCGGCAGATATTCATATCCTTTCCATTGACAGTGATTTGTTTTTCCCTGTGGATGAGGATTACGAAACGGTGGAGAGAGCAGAGGGGATAGGTCGAAAAATACACCACCACATCATCTCATCAGATTTTGGGCACGATGCTTTTTTGATGGAATACGATAAAGTGATTGAAATTTTAGAACAAATAATAGACTAGCTATGAAAGTTGTATTGGAACGCATCAATGAGGATTATTTATTTGAAGTAAAAAATCAAGACGGGCGCAGTGTTCGTTTAGACAACAAATCAAAATCGGTTGGAACAGTAGAAGGTATAAGTCCCATGGAACTTCTGTTAATGGGCGTTGCAGGATGCAGCAGCATTGATATTGTCGCTATTTTAGGAAAACAAAAAATAAACCCCAAAGCCTTGAAAATGGAAGTTCACGGGCTACGAAAAGAAGGAGAGGTGCCCGCACTTTTTCACACCATAGACATTGTCATCCATTTAGAAGGAGAAGACATTACCCCTGAAAAAGCCAATCGTGCGGCCAAGTTATCTTACGAAAAATATTGTTCAGTCTCTAAAATGATTGACAGCGTCGCAAACATTCAATTCAAAATTATTTTAAACGGTTTACCGGTATGAACCATAAATTAGAAACCAAAGCGGTTCGGACACAAATGGAGCGTTCTTCTTTTTTAGAGCATTCTACCCCTTTGCATTTAACGTCAAGTTTTGTATTTGAAGATGCAGAAGACATGCGCGCTTCTTTTGCCGAGGAAAAAGAACGGAACATTTATTCGCGTTTTACAAACCCAAACACCTCTGAATTTATTTCAAAAGTTGTTCAAATGGAAGCTGCAGAAGATGGCGTAGCCTTTGCTTCAGGGATGGGGGCTATTTTTGGTACATTTTCAGCTTTATTAGACAGCGGAGACCATATCGTTTCAGCGCGTTCTATTTTTGGTTCTACACATACTTTATTTACCAAGTATTTACCAAAGTGGAACATCAGCACGTCTTATTTTAAGATAGAGAATCCTGAAGGTATAGAAGAATTGATTCAGCCCAATACAAAAATAATATACGCGGAAACGCCTACCAATCCTGGCGTAGATGTTTTGGATTTAGAGTACCTGGGGGAGATTGCAAAAAAACATAATTTGATTTTAGTCATCGACAATTGTTTCGCAACCCCATACCTGCAGCAACCTATAAAATACGGAGCCGATTTAGTCATTCATTCCGCTACAAAACTAATGGACGGTCAAGGGCGTGTCTTAGGAGGAATCACTGTAGGGAAGAAAGACTTGATTCGCGAAATATATTTATTCGCTCGCAATACCGGATCTGCATTATCACCCTTCAATGCTTGGGTGCTTTCAAAAAGTTTAGAAACCTTGCCTGTACGTGTAGACCGCCATTGCTCCACTGCTTTAAAAATTGCGCAGGAACTGGAGCGTCATCCGCAGGTAGAGTGGGTAAAATATCCTTTTTTACCGTCGCACCCGCAGTATGAGATTGCCAAAAAACAAATGTCCCAAGGGGGTAGCATAGTTTCTTTTGAGATAAAAGGCGGCTTAGACGCTGGCCGTAATTTTTTAAACGCAATCCAGTGGTTGTCCCTTTCTTCAAACTTAGGCGACTCTAGAACCATTGTAACACATCCTGCTTCTACAACCCATAGCAAATTGTCGGAAGAGGATCGGCTTGAAGTTGGAATAACGGACGGGATGATTCGTTTATCGGTAGGATTAGAACACCATGAAGATATTTTTGAGGACATCAATCAAGCCCTAACAAAGAATGCATGACTAGAATCGAAGAAATCTTAAAGGAAAGAATTCTTGTTTTGGATGGCGCCATGGGGACCATGTTGCAGGCCTATTCTTTTTCGGAAGACGATTTTAGGGGAGAAACCTTCAAAGATCACCCCTGTCCTGTTCAAGGGAATAATGATATGTTGTCCATTACCCAGCCCGAGGCCATCAAAGCCGTTCATCAAAAATATTTTGACGCAGGAGCGGATATCGTTGAAACCAATACTTTTTCTTCCACTTCTATAGGTATGGCAGATTACCAAATGGAGGATTGGGTATATGAGCTCAATTTCCAGTCGGCAAAAATCGCGCGGGAAGTTGCCGATGCAACAACGGCCAAAAATCCTGCTAAGCCACGATTTGTAGCCGGTTCTATTGGTCCAACCAACCGAACAGCCAGTATGTCTCCGGATGTTAATGATCCAGGCTATAGAGCGGTTACATTTGATCAGCTGGTCGAAGCGTACGCAGAACAAACCCGAGCTCTTGTTGCGGGTGGGGCAGATGTTTTGCTGGTAGAAACGGTTTTTGATACCCTGAATGCCAAAGCCGCACTCTTTGCAATAGATCAGCTTAAGCAAGATAACAACTGGGACATTCCTGTTATGATTAGCGGTACCATTACAGATGCCAGTGGAAGGACCCTTTCAGGGCAAACGGTTGAAGCGTTTGTAGTGTCCATTTCTCACATACCCTTATTGAGTGTAGGCTTTAACTGTGCCTTGGGAGCAGATCAGCTTTTACCCTATTTAAGAAGACTCTCTATGGCAACAGAATACTTGACTTCTGCTCATCCAAATGCCGGTTTACCCAATGCTTTTGGTGCCTATGATCAAACCCCTGAAGAAATGAGCGATCTAATTGAAAAGTATTTAGCTGAAAATCTTGTAAACATTATAGGAGGCTGTTGTGGTTCTACGCCAGAACACATTGCCCTTATTGCAGAAGTGGCGCAAAAATATTCTCCCAGAAAAACGGTGTTACACGATGAAAGATAACTTTAGACCACTTCGTTTATCGGGTTTAGAGCCCTTGGTGATTTCTCCGGAGACCAATTTTGTCAATGTCGGAGAACGGACCAATGTCACCGGATCACGAAAGTTTTTACGCCTTATTGAACAAGGAGATTACAATACCGCTATAGAAGTAGCACGAGAGCAAGTAGAAGGGGGAGCACAAATTCTAGACGTTAACATGGACGAGGGAATGATCGATGGGGTAAAAGCCATGACTACTTTTCTTAATCTTATTGCTGCAGAACCCGATATTTCGCGTATCCCTATTATGATTGATAGTTCTAAATGGGAAATCATAGAAGCGGGACTAAAAGTAGTTCAGGGCAAGTGTGTTGTTAATTCAATAAGCTTAAAAGAAGGAGAAGAAAATTTTATTGCGCAAGCCCAAACCATCCGAAGATACGGAGCCGCTGTGATCATCATGGCATTTGATGAACAAGGCCAGGCAGATACGCTAGAGCGTAGAATAGAAATTTGCAAACGCTCTTATGAGGTGCTTACGCAAAAGGTAAATTTCCCGCCAGAGGATATTATTTTTGATCCCAATGTGTTTCCTGTAGCAACAGGGATGGAAGAACACCGTACCAATGCAATTGATTTTTTCAAAACCACAAAATGGATCAAAGAAAATCTTCCCCACGCCCACATCAGCGGTGGAGTGAGTAATGTTTCCTTTTCTTTCCGCGGAAATACCCCTGTACGCGAAGCCATGCATTCCGCTTTTTTATACCACGGGATTCAACACGGAATGACGATGGGTATCGTAAACCCCAGCCTTTTAGAAGTATACGATGAGATTCCGAAAGAGCTTTTAACCTTTGTGGAAGACGTTCTTTTAGACCGAAAAGAGGACGCTACCGAGCGCCTATTGGAGTATGCCGAAAGCATTGTACAAGACACCAAAGACAAAAAGGTAGCTGTAAAACTTTGGCGAAATGAAGATTTGCAATCCCGCATCACCCATGCGCTAGTAAAAGGCATTGATGAGTTTATTGAAGAAGACGTTGAAACAGCCAGACAAAGTGTAAATGCTCCGATTCAAGTAATTGAAGGACATTTAATGAACGGCATGAACGTGGTTGGTGATCTCTTTGGAGCAGGAAAAATGTTTCTTCCTCAGGTCGTAAAATCGGCTCGGGTCATGAAAAAAGCGGTAGCCTATTTACTCCCTTACATCGAAGCCGAAAAAGACGGGAAGCAAGAAGCAGCGGGTAAAATTCTTATGGCCACCGTAAAAGGAGATGTCCACGACATTGGAAAAAATATAGTGGGTGTAGTTCTGGCCTGTAACAATTATGAAATCATTGACCTTGGGGTCATGGTGCCGCCAGAAAAAATCATCCAAACTGCTGTAGAGCAGCAAGTCGATATTATCGGTTTGTCCGGCTTAATCACTCCTTCTTTGGATGAAATGATTTACATCGCCCAGGAGCTAAAAAGACAAGATTTACACATTCCCCTTCTCATAGGCGGAGCCACAACCTCAAAAGCGCATACGGCTGTAAAAATTGCCCCTGAGCTCAATAGCACGGTTGTTCATGTAAACGATGCTTCGAGAGCGGTAACCGTTGTGGGAAATTTACTACACAAAGACCTATCAGACGATTACACCAAGTCTATACATGAAGAATACACACAGTTTCGCGAAAAGTTTTTAGATCGCTCTAGCAGCAAAGAATACATTTCACTGCCTGCGGCAAGAGAAAAAAAATACAGATGCAATTGGGAAAGCTATCTCCCGGCGAAGCCGAATGCTTTAGGCGTTCAAGTCATTGAAAATCAAAATTTAGATGAATTGGTGCCCTATATAGATTGGAGTCCTTTTTTCCGTTCTTGGGATTTGCATGGGCATTACCCCGAAATATTAAACGATGAAATCGTTGGCGAGCAAGCCACTGAGCTTTTTGCGGATGCACAAGTGATATTGTCTGAAATTTTAGACAAAAAATCATTAAAAGCCAAAGCCGTATTTGGTCTATTTCCAGCCAATAGCATTGAAGAAGATGACATTGAAATTTATGAAGATGAAAGTAGAACGGTTGCTGCAGCAAAATTCATCACATTACGCCAGCAGCTAAAAAAGCGAGAAGGAAAAACCAATGTGGCGCTAGCAGATTTTGTTGCACCAAAATCCACAAACATTCCAGATCATATGGGCTGTTTTTGTGTTACAACAGGATTTGGAACCAAGGCGTTAGCTGAAAAGTATGAGGCCGAAAATGACGATTACAATGCCATTATGGTTAAAGCCTTGGCAGATCGTCTTGCGGAAGCCTTTGCGGAATACCTGCACCAGGAAGTAAGAAAAAAGCATTGGGGGTATGCTGCTGATGAAGCTTTGGATAACAACGCTTTGATTAAAGAAAAATACAAAGGAATTAGACCAGCCCCTGGTTATCCAGCTTGCCCAGATCATTTGGAAAAAGAAACCATTTGGAAGCTCTTGCAGGTGGAAGAAAATATTGGTGTAACCTTGACAGAAAGTTTAGCCATGTGGCCTGCGGCATCTGTTTCAGGATATTATTTTGCCCAACCGGAAGCACATTATTTTGGGGTTGGAAAAATCACCAAAGATCAAGTTGAAAGCTATTCAAAAAGAAAAAACATTACGCGCCAAGAAGCCGAAAAATGGCTCAGGCCCAACCTAAAATAAACCTCGTGAAAGTAACAGAGCACATTGCCAAAGCAAAGAACAACACTCAATTCACCTTTGAGATTCTCCCTCCGTTAAAAGGGCAAAACATAGCGTCTATTTATTCTGCGATTGACCCGTTGATGGAATTCAATCCCCCTTTTATTGATGTTACCTATCATCGAGAAGAATACGTTTACAAGGAGTTGGAAAATGGGTTACTGGAAAAACATGTCATTCGAAAACGACCTGGGACAGTGGGGATTTGTGCAGCCTTGCAAAATAAATACAATGTAGATGCCATTCCTCATATATTATGTGGTGGATTTACAAAAGAGGATACAGAAAATTTCTTAATTGACTTAGATTTTTTAGGGATCGACAATGTTGTAGCCCTTCGTGGTGATGCTGTAAAATCTGAAGTGTATTTCAAACCCCATAAAGACGGTCATACCTATGCCAATGAACTCGTTGGGCAAATAACAGATTTAAATCAAGGGAAATATTTGGATGACGAAATTCAAAATACGTCTAAAACAGACTTTTGCATTGGCGTGTCTGGTTATCCAGAAAAGCATATGGAAGCTCCAAGCTTGGAAAGCGATTTGCATTTCTTGAAAAAGAAAATTGATGCAGGCGCAGATTATATCATTACACAAATGTTTTTTGACAACAAAAAGTTCTTTGAATTTCAAGACAAATGCAAGGATGCTGGAATTGATGTTCCCATTATCCCCGGTTTAAAACCACTAGCAACAAAAAAACAATTGAATGCCCTGCCACATCGTTTCCATGTAGATCTCCCGGATGATCTTATAAAAGCGGTATTGGAATGTAAAGACAATTCCCAAGTTAGGCAAGTTGGAATAGAATGGTGCATCGAACAAAGCAAAGAATTAAAAGCTGCTAGAGTTCCCTTTTTACATTATTACTCAATGGGGAAATCTGACAACATAAAAGCCATTGCGCAGGCTGTTTTTTAATTCTCGGTCAAAGATTGAAACAGTTGTTCTAGCTTGATGTTTTTTTGTTGTAGTGTTAAAATTTTCAGCTGATTGTCGTGCGCAAAGTCAAAGATTTTAGGGCGTAAATCAAAATCACTTTTGCAGTGAATCTCGTATTTGAAGTCAAAGGTATTTACAACTTTCTCAATGCCTTCCATTCTTGCTATTGCTTCTGTTTCTACGCGATAGTCAAATTCTACTTCAATAATTTGCCGCTGATTTTTTCGTAATTCTTCCATTGACTGATTTGCAACTACTTCTCCTTTGTTGATGATGATGACCCTATCACAAACACTTTCTACTTCTGATAAAATGTGAGTAGAAAACAAGACCATCCTATCTTTTCCTAATTTCCGAATCAAAGCTCTAATTTCGACCATCTGGTTCGGGTCAAGCCCTGTGCTGGGTTCATCCAAAATTAATAAAGAAGGATTGTGCAATAGTGCAGCTGCAAGACCTACCCTTTGTTGGTAGCCTTTAGAAAGCGTTGCTATTTTAGCGTGCTTTTTTTCTTGTAGGCCTACTTCAGCAAGCGTCTGGTCTAGGGTAGTATTTTTTATTTTGTATAAAGATGCAATGAAAGAAAGGTATTCTTGTACATTTTTTTCTTTGTACAACGGATTATTTTCTGCGAGATAGCCTGTCTTGGCTTGTACAAAAGCTAAGTTTTCTTGTAGGTTTTTTTGATCATATGTGATTGTGCCTTCCCATTGGTGCAAAGCGCCGGTTAATATTTTCATCAAGGTAGATTTCCCAGCACCGTTAGGACCCAATAAGCCTACAATTTCCCCTTTCTTCAAGTTGAATGTTACGGCTTTTAGGGCCTGAACTTCTCCATAGGATTTGTTTACTTCTACTAAATTTAAGCTCACTTTTTTTGATTTAAAGATAAGAGTTTTCGTGTTTTATGAAGTTTGGTTGGGTTTTATTCCGCATCATTTTTTCGAAAGCTGGGAACGATACGGGCTTGACTTGCTTGCTCAAAAGCATAGGCAATTTCAATTAATTTTCCTTCGGACCAAGCCGTTCCAAATATTGATAGCCCGACCGGTAATCCATGAACATTGCCCATAGGAACGGTAATGTTTGGGTATCCTGCCCAAGCTGCTGGAGATGAGCTCCCCAAGTGAAAATTATCTCCATTCAACCAATCAGTACTCCATGCAGGACTCCCTGTTGGCGCAATAAAGGCATCTAAGCTGTGTTCTTTCATCACCCGGTCAATTCCCTCTTGTTGACTCATGCGCTCAAGGTTTTCCAATGCTGTTTTATAGGCATCACTGTCCAGGCCTTCTTTCTCGGCAGCCATTTTGAGGTAAGCTTGATTAAAGTATTTTAATTCAATACTGTCTTTTGCATTGAATGCAATCAGTTCTTCTAAGGTTTTTATAGGTGCATTTTCCCCCAAGGCTGCAAAATATTCATTGAGTCCAGCTTTGTATTCGTGCAGCATGACTTGAAAAGAATGTCTTCCTGTTCCGGTTGGAGCGATCTTGTCAATTTCAATCAATATAGCCCCCTTTTCTTTCATCAAGGCGATGGCTTTATTGCTGAGGTTATCTACATCTTTGTTTTGACCAAAGGGGGGAGTGTAAATCCCAATTCGTTTGCCTTCTAGTCCGTTTTTGTTTAAAAACACACTGTAGTCAGTACTGTACTTTTCAGCACTGGCAAGGGTTTTAAGGTCTGTGGAATCTACCCCTACCATAAGACCTAGGGCTATGCTTGCATCTGTAACGCTTCTGGCCATTGGACCTGCAGTGTCTTGAGTAAATGAAATTGGGATGATACCGCTTCTACTGATCAAGCCTACTGTAGGTTTTATTCCCACAACCCCATTGGCGTGCGAAGGACAAACTATAGATCCATTGGTTTCAGTTCCTATGGCCAAAAGGGTTAGGTTGGCTGAAACAGCAACCCCAGATCCAGAACTTGAACCGCAGGGATTACGGGTTAAAACGTATGGATTTTTGGTTTGCCCTTGGATACCACTCCAGCCGCTACTGGAGTTTTGACCCCTAAAATTTGCCCATTCACTTAAGTTGGCTTTTCCTAAAATCACTGCTCCTGCAATTCTAAGTTTTTTCGCCACTTCGCTGTCTAATTCAGGGATAGAACCTGCAAGTGCTCTAGAACCGGCAGTGGTGGGTTGATCATAGGTGTTTATATTGTCTTTTAGTACTACAGGAATACCGTGGAGTGGCCCTCTGGATTTTCCCTCCTTCAGTTCTTGATCTAGTTTTTTGGCAATGCCAAGTGCATTGGGGTTGATGTAAATGATTGAGCGTAGTGCTGGCCCATTCTGATCAATTTCTTCGATTCGATTTAAATACAGCTGTGTAACTTCTTCAATGGTTTTGGTTCCGTTTTCATAGCTTTCTTGAAGACTTTTAATGTCAGTTTCCAGTAAGGGGAAATCGTTCCAATCGGTTGTTGATTTTTGGTTTTCTTGTGCACATGAAAAAACGAGAAGAAGGGCAACAATAGGGATGTAATATTTCATCGGTTTGGTCTTTATCCAAAAGGTAGAGCATATTTTACAAAAGGACAAAAGTTTCTTAATAATTTGTTTTTATCCAAATGAAGTTTACTTTTGTACCAATTATTAAGCAAATGAACACACGCTTCTTTTATTACAACAATTTTTACTACTTCTTTCAGGAGCAGTAAGGACTTTTGTGGTATAAAGCAAGCAATTTAAAGTCCTGAATGTTTTTCAGGACTTTTTTTTTGGTATGATGCAAAAAAAACAACATATAGCAATTCAGGGGATCAAAGGCTCTTTTCATCATCAAGTAGCGTTAGACTACTTTGGTGATGCAATTGAATTGGTTGAGTGTTCTAGCTTTGATGTTTTAGTAGAGCAGTTGCTGCAGGGCAATGCACAACAGGCGGTTATGGCCATAGAAAACTCAATCGCAGGGTCTATTATTCCTAATTATGCTTTGCTCGATCAGAACAATCTTGCCATTGTTGGAGAGTATCATCTTTCCATTGATCATGATTTTATGGCCTTGTCGGGTCAAACTGTAATGGATATCCAGGAGGTGCATTCACATCCAATGGCTTTACTTCAATGTAAAAATTACTTCAAGGCTTACCCTCATATTCGCTTGGTAGAGGCAGAGGATACTGCTGCTGTTGCGCAGAAAATTGCTCTAGAAAATGCAAAGGGTATTGCTGCGATTGCCAGTTCAAAAGCCGCTGAAATTTATGGTTTAAAGACCCTAGGAAGCTCTATCCAAACGATTAAAAACAACGTTACTCGATTTGTGATTATAAAAAAGCGATCAATTGAAGAAACAAATCAGGCAATCAACAAAGCTTCCATGAAATTCGTTTTAGATCATCAACGCGGTAGCCTGGCAACCGTTTTAAACGTGATGAGTGATTGTTTGTTGAATCTCACAAAAATTCAATCTTTACCCGTTATAGAAACACCGGGGAAGTATGCTTTTTTTGTAGACGTTACTTTTGAAGAGTACAGTAATTATCAAAAAGCCCATTCCATTTTAAAGATCATGGCGCTTGAATTTAAAATATTAGGGGAATACCAAAACGCAAAAAAATGAATGTTCCAACAGCTGACAGATTAGCGAGTGTCAAAGAATATTACTTTTCAAAAAAGTTGCGTGAAGTAGCTCAACTTCAGCAGCAAGGAAAGCCTATACTCAATATGGGAATCGGAAGTCCAGATTTGCCTCCCCATCCTGCAGTAGTAGAAGCCTTGGACAAGGGTATGGCACATCCTAGAGCTCATATGTACCAAAGTTATCAAGGACTTCCTGAGTTACGCCAATCGATTGCGGATTTTTATCAACGAGCATACGGTGTAAGCCTGAATTCTGACAAGGAAGTACTTCCGTTGATGGGATCAAAAGAAGGCATCATGCACATATCCATGGCTTTTTTAAATCCTGGCGATGGAGTATTGATTCCTAATCCTGGATACCCAACTTATAGCGCAGTGACAGAATTGGTCCAAGCAAAACCCGTTTTCTATGAACTGAAGGAAGAAAAAAATTGGCAGCCAGATTTTGAAGCACTAGAAAGATTAGACACCACGAACATAAAACTGATGTGGCTCAATTATCCGAATATGCCTACTGGAGCTCAGGCGAGTGAACTTAGATTCATGCAATTGATAGAATGGGCTAAAAAGAACGATATTCTTTTGATAAACGATAACCCTTACAGTTTTATTCTTAACGATCGGCCCAGCAGTATTTTAGCTGTTGATGGCGCAAAAGAAGTGGCATTGGAACTCAATTCTCTCAGTAAATCATTTAATATGGCCGGATGGCGTGTAGGCATGTTGTTGGGGGAAGAAAAATTGATTCATGCTGTTTTAAAGGTAAAAAGCAATATGGATTCGGGTATGTTTTACGGAATTCAGCAAGGGGCTATTGCAGCTTTAGGGGTAGAAAAATCTTGGCAAGACGAACTCAATACAATCTATAGAAAACGTAGATTAAAAGTGGAAGAACTTGCCAGAACACTGGGAACTACATTTGATCCTAACAGTGTAGGGATGTTTTTGTGGTGTAAGCTTCCAGAGGGAAGCCCAAATGCAGAAGCCTTTATTGATCAGATTCTCTATAAGAACGATCTCTTCATTACGCCGGGTACCATTTTTGGCTCACAAGGCGAAGGCTACATTCGTTTTTCACTCTGTATAGAGGAACAAAAAATTGAAACCGCAATTCAACGTTTAAAAAAATGAAAGTATTTGTTGTCGGTGTAGGTTTAATTGGGGGATCCATGGCATTGGATCTAAAAGGCATGGATTCTAGCATTCAAATACATGGTGTAGATGAAAATCCAACTCATTTAGAAGAAGCATTGGCATTAGGCGTCATTGATAAAATAGATACTTTTGATGCTATTTCACAGGCAGATAGAGTGATTATGAGTACTCCTGTTAAAGCCAGTTTGGTGTTGCTGCCCAAACTTTTGGAAAAGCTGCACAGCGATGCGCTGTTGTGGGATGTTGGGTCAACAAAAGAAAAATTGTGTATGCAGGTTAAAGATCACCCAAAACGAGATCAGTATCTGGCTGCACATCCGATCGCAGGAACGGAATTTTCAGGCCCCAAGGCGGCACATAAAGGCCTATTTAAGGGGAAGCCACAAATTTTGTGTGAACCCAAAAAAACAAGACTCGATTTATTGAATTGGGCAAAAACAACCTTTAGATCAATGGGCATGTATCTGCGTTTTATGGAGGCTGCAGATCATGATAAACATATGGCCTATGTGTCTCATCTTTCTCATATCAGCTCATTTATGCTAGGAAAAACAGTTTTGGAGCGTGAGGACGATGAACAAAATATTTTTGATCTGGCAGGCAGTGGCTTTGAATCAACGGTTCGTTTAGCCAAAAGCTCACCCGAAATGTGGGCTCCTATTTTTGAACAAAACAAAGACAATATTATTCACATTTTGGAGGCTTATATTCAGAATCTTCAAAATTTTAAAGTCAAATTGGAAGAAAATAATTTTGCCGATTTACACCAACAAATGAAAAACACAAATCAATTAACAAATATTCTTAACGGAATCAAAACCTTAAACTAATATGGAAAATCAAGTAGAAATGCGTGGCTGGCTAAACGACTTTGGGTTGTCACATCCTTTGGTGATCGGAGGCCCTTGTAGCGCTGAAACCGAAGAACAAGTATTAAAAATTGCACACGAATTAAAAGACACAGACGTAACGGTTTACCGTGCAGGGATCTGGAAACCAAGAACACGACCTGGAAATTTTGAAGGAGTAGGTGCCATTGGTCTAAAGTGGTTGCAAAGAGTAAAAGAAGAAACAGGCCTATTAACGGCTACAGAAGTGGCGAACAAAGACCATGTGAAATTAGCCTTAGAACACGATATCGATATCTTATGGATCGGTGCACGTTCTACGGTAAGTCCTTTTATCGTTCAAGAAATTGCTGATGCATTAGAAGGAACAGACAAAATTGTCTTGGTTAAAAATCCCGTTAATCCAGATGTAGCTTTATGGCTAGGTGGGGTTGAACGTTTGTACACTGCAAACATTAAAAATCTAGGTTTAATCCACCGTGGATTCTCTGCTTATGGAAAGTCTAAGTACAGAAATAATCCAGAATGGCAAATTGCTGTTGAGGTTCAAAATCGTTTTCCTGATCTCCCTTTAATCTGTGATCCATCTCACATTACTGGGAAACGCGATATGATTTTTGATACTTGTCAAATGGCACTTGATTTAAACTTTGACGGTTTAATGATTGAAAGCCACTGGGATCCAGATAATGCTTGGAGCGATGCTGCTCAGCAAGTTACCCCTACTGCTTTAGTTCAAATCATGAAAGATTTGAAAATTAGAGAGGCTACCACAGATGAGGAGTCTTATCAAGCAGAATTACAGAACCTTCGTGCTCAAATCGATGTAGCAGATCAAGCGATTTTAGATACCTTAGGTAAGCGTATGAAAGTATCCGAAGCGATTGGAGAACTAAAGAAAACCAATAATGTTGCAGTACTTCAAAACAAGCGCTGGAATGAAATTCTTGGTAAAATGGTTTTGGAAGGAGAAGAAAGAGGATTGTCTGAAGAATTTATTCTTCGTATGTTTAAAGCGATTCACCAAGAATCCATCAATCATCAAGAACAAATCGTTAAAGGATAAATATAGAAAACCGCCTAAAGGCGGTTTTTTTTATATCTTGTTTTAACTAAATACATCATAATGCCCTTTTCAAACTTAAATTTAATGCGTCAGTCCAGAAAAGATTTGGCGCCCCACTGGGGTGTCGGGGTTCTGGTAGCCTTTGTTTATGCACTTATTCTAGGAATTCCCTCTAGTATCTTTCCAGATGGCGAGGGTATTTTTAGTTTGTTGTTATCGGGTCCCTTTTCTGTGGGTCTTGCTTATTTCTCCTTTTCAATAGTTAAAGGAGAAAACCCCCATTTTTTTCAACTTTTTGATGGCTTTAAAGTTTTTGGCAAAAGCTTTTTAGCGAATCTTTGCTATACCCTATTGGTCTGTGTTGGGATTGTTTTATTGATCATACCAGGAATTGTAGTGGGGATTGCGCTTTCCATGACTTTTTATGTCATGGCAGATCGGCCTGAATTGTCATTTAGTGAGTGTCTAAACGAAAGTTGGAACTTGACTTCAGGATACCGTTTTAAACTGTTAGGTCTTACTTTGCGGTTTATCCCATGGTATATCCTTGGGGTAATATGCCTGGGAGTAGGAGTACTTGTCGTAGTGCCCTGGCACTTTGTTACTTGTGCGCGATTTTATGAAGAATTAAAAAAGCAAAAAACGAATACGTAATTAAGATTGCTTTCTTTTTTTCCTGCGATTGTTACGAGAATAATTCCCCTTTTTGGGCCTTGCTTTAGCTGGCTTTTTAACAGAAGCCTCTTCTATGGCGTCGTGGTCTTCCATAAATGGATGACCTCCTAAGCGCGGTACTTTTTGTTTGATGAGTTGCTCAATATCTTTAAGGAAGGGGCGTTCTTCTGCCATGCAAAAAGAAAGCGCTATGCCGCTTGCATTTGCTCTTCCTGTTCTACCAATGCGGTGGACATAGGTTTCTGCAACATTGGGAAGATCAAAATTGATCACAAGCGATAGTTCGTCAATGTCAATTCCTCTAGCTGCGATATCTGTTGCAACAAGAACATTTAGTTTTCCCATTTTAAAATCCCCCAATGCTTTCTGTCGCATATTTTGAGACTTATTCCCGTGTATAGCTGCTGACCGAATTCCAGATTGTTCTAGTTTTTTTACAATCTTATTTGCACCGTGTTTAGTGCGCGAAAACACAAGGACAGATTCGTTTTTACGCTCTTCAAGTAAGTGCACTAATAGTTTCGGTTTGTTGCCTTTGTTTACAAAATAAATGCCTTGCTCTACCTTTTCTGCAGTTGCCTGTTCTGGTTTGATGGTGACACGTTCAAAGTTCCCCAGCATTTTTTTGGACAGTTCGACGATGGTTTTTGGCATGGTAGCCGAAAAGAAAAGCGATTGTCTTTTTTTAGGGAGATGAGCAATTATTTTTTTGACATCATGAATAAAACCCATGTCCAGCATTTGATCTGCTTCGTCTAATACCACATGTTCCAAATCTTTAAAAGAGATATGACCTTGATTCATTAAATCCAATAATCGTCCTGGGGTTGCGATTAATATGTCAACACCATTTCGCAGGTTTTTTACTTGTTGGGTTTGTTTAACCCCACCGAAAATAACGGTGTTTCTAAGGTTGGTGAACTGGCTATAGGCAGTAAAGTTTTCGGTAATTTGAATGGCGAGCTCACGTGTTGGAGTGACCACCAGGGCTTTTATTTTACGTCTTCCTTTTCCAGTGGATTTGTCTTTGCACAAATGGTTTAAAATGGGAATACCAAAGGCAGCGGTTTTTCCTGTTCCAGTTTGGGCAACGCCCAACAAATCATGCCCTTTTAATAAAATAGGGATGGCTTTTTCTTGGATAGGAGTGGGCTGGGTATAGCCTTGTTTTTCAAGCGCTTTTAGTATGGGCGCCTCTAGGGCGAGATCGTTAAATTTCATGTGGTTCTATAACGTTGCTAAAGTACGCTTATATTTTGACCTATAGGGAATAAAAAAACCGCCTTTGGGCGGTTTTTTTAAATCAATATTAATTGTGTTAGGCTAGTGCCTTCGCAATTCGCGTAATCGCTTCTTTAATATTCTCTACAGAGGCTGCATAAGAAATACGAATGCAATCTCCGTTTCCAAAGGCATCACCAGTTACAGTAGCAACATGTGCTTCTTCTAAAAGATAAAGGGCAAAGTCGCTAGCATTTTCAATGGTTTTTCCCTTTAATGTTTTTCCAAAATAAGCAGAAACATCTGGGAATACATAAAATGCACCTTGCGGTTGATTGAGTTTAAACCCAGGAATTTCTTTTAACAAACCAATAATGAGTTCTCGTCTGCTTTCGAACTCATCCACCATGTATTGGATATTGCTCACGGGTGCTTCTAATGCAGCGATGGTAGCGCGTTGCGCAATACAATTTGCTCCTGATGTTATTTGCCCTTGCATTTTATTGCATGCTTTCGCGATCCATTCGGGCGCTCCGATGTACCCAATACGCCATCCCGTCATGGCAAATGCCTTTGCAACACCGTTTACTGTGATGGTGCGATCGTACAATTCTGGAATCGCAGCAATACTGAAATGAGGCGTTCCGTAATTGATGTGCTCATAGATTTCATCGGAAAGAATATAGATGTCTGGATGCTTTGCCAAAACTTCTCCCAATGCTCTGTATTCTTCTTCGGTATAGATCGTTCCACTCGGGTTGTTAGGCGAGTTGAACATGATCAGTTTTGTTTTTGGTGTAATGGCTGCTTCCAACTGCTCAGGAGTGATTTTAAAATCATTATCAATGCTGGAAGGAATGATCGTTGATTTTGCTTCAGCTAGGGTAGCTATCGCTGAGTAGCTCACCCAATAAGGGGCCGGTAACAATACTTCGTCTCCCGGATCCAATAATACCATACAGACGTTGGCGATGGATTGCTTTGCACCAGTAGAAACTACAATTTGCGATGGAGCGTAATCCAATCCATTATCACGCTTGAATTTTGTGCAGATAGCGGTTTTCAGTTCAGCATACCCGTCAACTGGGGTGTAAGAGTTGTAATTGTCTTCTACGGCCTGAATGGCTGCTTCTTTAATGAATTCTGGGGTGTTAAAATCAGGTTCCCCCAAACTCAAACCAATGACGTCTACTCCTTGGTTTTTTAATTCTCTGGCTTTAGCCGCCATGGCTAATGTTGCTGAGGCAGGTAGGCTATTGATGCGTGTCGAAAGTGCGTCCATATTTATGCGTTAACTTTTATGGGTTGTAACCCCATTTGTTTTAAATATTTAAAGTGCGAAAATAATGCACTTCGCGTAGTTTCGTACTCGTTGTAGGGCAAATTAAACTCTAAAGCCGTTTTTTTAACAATTTTTGCAATTTCTGTGTAATGAATATGGCTAATGTGAGGGAAAATATGATGTTCTATTTGGTGATTTAGCCCACCTGTAAACCAATTGATGAAACGATTTTTCGGAGAAAAATTAACTGTGGTTAAAAGTTGGTGAATGGCCCAGGTATTTTTCATGTTTCCGGTAGCAACATCTGGGAGAGGCATTTCAGCGTCTTCAATGATATGCGCCAACTGAAAAACTAAACTAAGAATAAGTCCAGCTGTATAGTGCATGATGAAAAATCCAATGAGTATTTTCCACCAAGCCATAGCCATAAACAACATCGGGATTACAATCCAAACCGTAACGTATAGAAGTTTTGTTCCAAATAAGATCATCCATTGACGTAAAGGGGCGAGTTCTTTTCGGTAGGTAAGCTTGCGTTCTAGAAAACGTGCGGTTTGTGAAAAATCTGTTCTTATGGCCCAGTTAATGGTCAAAAGTCCATAAACAAATACAGAATAAAGGTGTTGAAACTTATGGTAGGGTTTCCAGTCGCTATGCTTGGAAAAGCGAATGATGCGACCTGCTTCCAGGTCTTCATCGTGCCCATGGATGTTTGTATAGGTGTGGTGTAGTATGTTGTGTTGAACTTTCCAATTGTGAACATTGCCTGCCAATAAATAAATGCTGGCTCCCATGAGTTTATTGATCCATTCGTATTTGGAAAATGACCCGTGATTGCCATCGTGCATTACGTTCATGCCAATTCCCGCTATGCCAACTCCCATGAGTACGGCTAATAATAGTTTTACCCAAGGATTAAAGTCACTGAATACAATAAGTAAATAGGGTGCCACCAAAAGACTGAACATGATTAGCGTCTTTAGATACAACTTCCAGTTTCCTGTTTTGGGTTGTTTGATGTTTTTAAAATGCTCATTCACTCTTTTATTAAGGGTGATAAAGAATTTTTTGGGGTCTTTTCGAGAGAAACGAAGAATCTTGCCTTTTACGCTATTCATGAAGTGGGTTTTTCTTAAAACAATTCTATTTTTGTTAAAAATAGCACATTGGATACTATACTACAACATTTCCCAAACCTTTCTCCCCTTCAAATCAAGCAATTTCAAAAATTAGGACCCTTGTATCAAGAATGGAATGCCAAGATCAATGTCATTTCCAGAAAAGACATTGATGCTTTGTATGAAAAACACGTTCTTCATTCTTTGGGTATAGCAAAGGTTGTGCACTTTA
>CBFIJA010000001.1:0-89348 GCA_965662875.1 Candidatus Arcticimaribacter sp. | reverse complement strand
TTCCATAGATGTGTGGGGTAACCCCGTCAAAAGAAAGTACCTCATTGATGTTTTCATATAAAACTGGACCGGTGTATCCTTCTGCTCCTACCAGGTTGACCATCACCCCACTTACTTTATTTTCTGTTTTCCCTAAGGGCAATTCTAAAACGGCACGTAGATGTTGTTCAAATTGATCTGTATAGGCTGTTTCTATGGTCAAGTGACCGCTATTGTGTGGGCGAGGTGCTACTTCATTCACCAGAATTTCCCCGTCTGCGGTTAAAAAAAGTTCTACAGCAAGAAGACCAACATTTTGTAATGCTTTTGAAACTTGAAGCGCAACTGCAATGGCTTTATCAGCAGTGGCTTGTGGAATTCTAGCGGGGGAAAGAACGTATTCTACCTGATTGGCTTCTGGATGAAATTCCATTTCAACCACGGGATATGTAGTGCTATTCCCATCAACCGATCCGCAAACAATTACAGCCAACTCATGAGTAAAAGGGATCATTTTTTCAGCCAAACAGGGGCCTTCGCCCAAAGCGTTTAAATCTTCTTTAGTGCGAATGATTTTTACGCCATTTCCATCGTATCCCATTTCTGCCGCTTTCCAAACAAAGGGTATTTGCACTGTACCGTTTTGGACCGCTTGTTTCAATGCGTCCAAAGATTCATAATTGGCATACGGAGCGGTAGGAATATTATGTGCGGTATAAAAATCTTTTTGTCTGCTTTTGTTTTGAATTACACCTAGATTGGAAGGGCTAGGGTAGACTTTGACTCCTTTTTTTTCTAAGTCTTGTAATGCTTGTAGGTTGACCTGTTCAATTTCAAAAGTGACAACGTCTAGGTCTTTCCCAAAATCGTAAGCTGTTTGGTAATCTCGAAAATCGCCGCATTCAAAATGATCGCATGCTAAGCGCGAAGGTGCTTCTGGGCTGGGGTCTAAAACATGTGTAGTAATGTCCCATTTTCGAGTGGTGTACAACATCATTTTGCCCAATTGTCCACCGCCTAAAATCCCGAGTTTTTTGTGGGTCGAGAAGTAACTCATAAATCTTTTTCACAAAAATACGTATATATCTTTGATATCCTTAAAACTTGATCAGAAACCCCTCAAAAAGGGTATCTTTGTGCTTTAAATTTTAAATCACATGATTAATCTTGTTTTATTCGGTAAACCCGGCGCAGGAAAAGGAACGCAAGCAGCATTTTTAAAATCGACCTATGCACTCGTGCACATTTCAACGGGAGATGTGTTTCGTTTCAATATAAAAAATGAAACTCCTCTAGGAAAGCTCGCCAAGTCATACATCGATCAGGGGGATTTGGTTCCTGATTCTGTTACAATTGATATGCTAGAAGCTGAGGTAGAAAAAAATAAAGGTGCGAAAGGATTTATTTTTGACGGTTTTCCCAGAACAGCGGCGCAAGCCGAGGCACTGGATGATTTTTTAGCCAAAAAATCAATGGAAGTTACAGCGACAGTTGCCTTGGAAGCGGATGATGATGAGTTGGTGAAAAGATTATTGCTTCGTGGAGAAACCAGTGGACGATCTGATGACCAAGATGAAGCAAAAATCCGCAATCGATTTGATGAATACAATCAAAAGACAGCCCCTCTAAGAAGCTACTATACCGAACAAGGGAAATTTCATAGCGTAAACGGAATTGGAACCATTGACGAAATCACTCAGCGTTTAACAGATATTATCAACGCACTTTAAGCCTAATACTCCATGACCGAAGGGAATTTTGTCGATTATGTTAAGCTCCATATAACCTCTGGAAAAGGGGGGAAGGGCTCTGTACATTTGCATCGCGAAAAATACATAACCAAAGGTGGGCCTGATGGGGGCGATGGAGGTCGTGGAGGACATGTTTATATAAAAGCGAATCCAAATCTATGGACGCTTTATTCTTTTAAATTTAAACGCCATTTCGCAGCGGGTCACGGAGAACATGGAAGTAAAAATAGAAGTTCAGGCGCCCAAGGAGAAGATGTTTTTATCGAAGTGCCTTTAGGGACAATTGTAAAAAATACTGAAAACGGAGACGTTTTAATTGAAATTACAGAAAAAGATCAAACAGAAGTCCTTTTAAAAGGGGGTCTTGGGGGACGTGGAAACTGGCATTTCAAATCTTCTACAAGACAAACACCGCGCTACGCACAACCAGGTTTGCCGGGAGAGGAAATGGACATTACCCTGGAAATGAAAGTGCTTGCAGATGTTGGTTTAGTGGGCTTCCCCAATGCTGGGAAATCAACCTTGTTGTCTGTGCTGACATCAGCAAAACCCAAAATTGCCAATTATGAGTTCACCACCCTAAAACCTAATTTGGGAATCGTACATTACAGAGATTACCGTTCTTTTGTTATGGCAGACATTCCGGGAATCATAGAAGGTGCAGCGGAGGGGAAAGGCTTGGGACATTATTTTTTGCGCCACATAGAACGCAACGCTGTGTTATTGTATTTGATTCCTGCAGATGCTCCTGATGTTCGAAAGCAATTCAATATTCTGAGAAATGAATTGCAAAACTTTAATCCAGAATTATTGGATAAAAATTATATGGTAGTGCTTTCTAAATGTGATCTACTCGATGATGAGTTAAAAGCAGAGTACCAGCAGGAACTAAATGACACGTTTGGCGACATTCCTCATGCGATGATTTCTTCGGTTGGGCAGATGGGACTTCAACCCCTAAAAGATGCACTTTGGAAGCTCATATCTGACAATACAGTCTAGTGCAATGCAACATTGGTTTCTTGTTTTTTGTTTTATTTGCAGCAGCCTAGCAGCACAAGAATATGCTCCGTTTGCTAAATTTAATCCTGCAAAAAAACAGGAATACATTCAAGAAAAGCAAAAGCTTCGTTTGATTGAAAATAAGCAAGCCCGATCACAAGCATTTATAAAATTGGCCTACGCTTACAAAGATTATGAGGGTTTGATGGTTGCTTTGGAAGAAGAAGTAAAAGCGCATCCACAAAAAGCAGAAATGTATTATCGTTTAGCGGGCATTCAGGGGATACGAAGTTTAGAAGTGTCTAGGATATTTGCTGCTTCTTACCTCAAAGGCATGATTAAAAACTTTGAGAAAGCACTGCAATTGTCTCCGAACTATATTCCTGCTCTAGAAGCCTATATAGAAGTACTGTGTAAAATTCCTTCTTTTTTTGGGGGCAGTACAACAAAAGCACAAGAATGGGCAGAGCGTTTAGAGAAGATTTCTCCCATTGACGGAGCATTTGCACAAGCCTTGGTGGTCAGGGAAACACAAGGATTTGCAGCTGCTTTACCAAAGTATAATGCAGTTTTTCGGCAAATGGCTGCTTCGGATTTTTGCATGAATCCTGCCGATTTTTTTCAAGGAAAATCCATCAATTATCCCTACAAAATTGCAGAAATGGCAGTTCTAACCTCTTCCTCTCCCGCGGTAGGATTATGTGCCATTGATTATTTTATAGATCAGGCTTCGCTCTACTACAATCTCCCCATGGAATGGGTGTATTACCGCAAAGGGCAATTGTTGCTGCGTCAAGGACAAGCTAAGAACGCCAAAAGCATGTTTAAGAAAGCATTGGAAATAAACCCTAAATTTGAGAAAGCCAAAAAAGAATTGTTTTGAAGAGAATACATTTTATTGCCATCGGAGGAAGTGCAATGCACAATTTAGCGTTAGCCCTACTGCAAAAAGGCTATGAGGTAAGCGGGAGTGACGATGCTCTTTTTGAACCCTCTAAGTCGAGATTAGAAAAGGCAGGTATTCTGCCCAAAGACATGGGGTGGTTTCCAGAAAAAATCACCAGCAACCTGGATGCTGTTATTCTGGGGATGCATGCCAAAAAAGACAATCCTGAATTGATTAAAGCGCAAGAGTTGGGGATATCCATCTATTCTTATCCTGAGTTTTTATATCAACAAAGTCAAGGAAAAACGCGTGTGGTTATCGCAGGAAGTCACGGAAAAACCTCTGTCACAGCAATGGTGTTGCATGTGCTGAATTATCATGCCATCGAAGTAGATTTTATGGTGGGTGCACAGTTAGAAGGCTTTGATACAATGGTGCATTTAACCGAAGAAAATGATTTTATCCTTATTGAAGGAGACGAATATCTTTCTTCTCCCATAGACTTAAAGTCCAAATTTTTGTGGTATAAGCCTCATTTGACCTTAATCACTGGCATTGCTTGGGATCATGTGAATGTATTTCCAACAGAAGAAGATTACATACATCAGTTTGAAAAATACATTGATTCCATTGTTCCCGGGGGGACAGTAGTTTACAATGAAGAAGATAAAATTCTAACCGACAAGGTAAAAGCGTCAGAAAATACAATTCGAAAAGAGCCCTACACTTCACTGCCCCATTTCATTTCAGAAGGGATTACCTATTTAGAAACAGAGGAAGGCGATCTTCCATTGGAGATTTTTGGAGCACACAACATAGCAAACCTTAGCGGGGCGAAATGGATATGCCAGCTTATGGGGGTGGACGAGATGGGTTTTTTCGAAGCCATTACGAGTTTTAAAGGAGCGGCAAAACGCCTTCAAAAAGAAGCGGAGGGGAACAATGCTTTTCTCTTTAAAGACTTTGCTCATGCTCCTAGTAAAGTAACGGCGACTGCTTTAGCCGTTGCCGATCAATTTACTTCCCTAAAAAAAGTATTTTGTTTGGAATTGCATACCTACAGTAGCCTCAATCCAGATTTTATTGGTCATTATTTGGGTTCAATGGATGCAGCTGATGTTGGGATTGTTTATTTTGATCCTGCTGCTTTAAAAATTAAAAAATTACCGGCTATAACGCCTGCTCAGATCAAAGAAGCTTTTGGGAAAGAAAATCTTTATGTATTTGATGATCCCAAAGCCTTTGAAACCTTTTTATTACAACAATCATTTAGAGAAACTGTAGTGCTAATGATGAGTTCAGGAAATTATGGAGGGCTCGATTGGGAGACACTAAAAACTAAGGTTGCTTCGATTTAGCCTGATGGTTTGCGTAAAGGGCATCGATCATTTCTGATGCGTTTTGGTGCACAGCTTTCAACGCTTCTTTAGCTGCGGCTTGATCTGTTTTGTGTTTGTCTTGTGATATTTTATACTTTCCTTCCCATGCTGTAATTTCAATTTCAAATCCTATGATGTAGGGCAATGCTTTTGCCATTCTTGGATTATTTGCATCAAGGCTGTATTTGGCTTGCTCTCCCTCTAGGAAAGCGGTCATTTCAATCAAACTGGTTTTGATTTTCTCAGGCGATTCAATCAATTGAAGATTTCCTTTTATGTGCGCTTTGAAATAGTTCCACGTCGGCAGTTGGGTGCTGTGATAAACACTGGGAGAAATATATACCTCTGGACCATTGAATAGAATCTCAACTTTAGGGCCTTCTTTAAAATGTTTTACTTGTGGATTGTAGAGGTCCATGTGCCCGACCAACACCCCTAATTTATTGTTGGGTTTATACACCAAGGGTATGTGACTACAGCCTAGGTCATCTTCCCTAGCAGTCATAATGACCGCTAAAGGGTGGTTTTTCATCAGTCGAACAATATTGCTGTATTCAGATTCTTGGTGATGTTGCGGTGGATATTTCATATTTTAGAACGGTAAAGCCCTAAAGTATAAAATCATGACGAAAAAAAGAGCCCATCTTCCGATCAAAGATTGGTCCCATCAAGACAAGCCTAGAGAGAAAATGATAGAAAAAGGAGCTGCAGTTCTTTCAAATGCTGAACTTTTAGCGCTTATTATCGGGAGTGGAAACTTAGAGGAGACCGCTGTTCAATTAATGCAACGACTAATGGCTTCGGTGGACAATCGATTGGAAAAATTGTATCAACAATCCTATGAGAATTTAATGACATGGAATGGAATTGGTCCTGCCAAAGCCATAAAAATAAAAGCAGCTGTAGAAATTGGAAAGCGAATGCAATTCCAAAATCTGAAAACAACTGCAGTATGTTCTAGCAGCAGCACAGCCTATGCGTGTATACGAGAAGATTTACTCGCCCTTGCCCATGAGGAATTTTGGGTGATTTACCTCAATCAACAACACCGCTTACTGAAGAAAAGTTGTCTTAGTAAAGGGGGAATTACACAAAGTAATGTAGATCTACGTCTGTTGCTAAAGCGTGCGTTAGAATTAGGTGCTACAGCAATTATTGTAGTCCACAACCATCCTTCAGGGGAGCTAAATCCAAGTCCTGCAGACAAGCAGGTTACGGCAAAAATCAAAACTGCAGCCCAACAATTGGATATTCGTCTTTTGGATCATTTGATTGTTTCAGAAAAGGGTTACTTTAGCTTTGCTGACCAAAATATCCTATAATGTTATTGGTATATACTCATAAAATAACGCCTAGAATTACTTATGTATTTACCCATATATTTAAACGTGTTTTAGGGGTTGAAGTAGGATTTACAACTACGCTAGAGACTTTTGTTGCCCACTCAGAAGAAAAAATGAGCTACACCAATGTTCCCTTGGGAAGTGAGTTTTTTATAAAATCCCATCCACTTTTGTTTGACCAAGGTTTGCAAGATGTTTCTTGTACAGTTTCAGAATGGGAAAATCTGCCCATTTTTTTTCAGCAAGATTCTCCATCTGCTTTGCCTTTTGATGTATTTGCAGCTGGGTTTTACCTTTTAACCCGTTATGAAGAATATTTACCCTATGTAGAAAGCGAATCAGGAGGTTTTCCCGCTAAATCATCTTTGGCCTATCAGCACAAATTTTTGCAGAAACCTTTGGTGGATTTGTGGATTGTAAAGTTGAAATCAGAAATTTCAAAGGTTTATCCAAACTTGTTTCCATTGGAGCGGGTAAATGACAACCCCCCACAAATCCTTATTGATGTTGTCCAAGCGTTTAAATACAAACACAAATCTATTCTTAGGAATGCGATTCAATGGGTAAAAGCCTTGTTTGAATTAAATTTATGGGACCTCATAGAGCATCCTCTTGTTTTGATGCGTTTTCGAAAGGACCCTTGGAATGTGTTTACTTCAGGTTTACAAGAATTGACCAAGCAGAAGCAGGCAAAAAAAATGCTTTTTTTCTTTCAGTTTACAGCTGTTGACTACAAAGACCAAGGCATCACAAAACACGAAAAATATTTGCATTACCTGATAAAGGCCACTGCAGATTATTTTAATGTTTCTTTATTGGTCTCTCAAAAAGGAAGAAGTAGTTTAAAGGGTTTTAAAGACGAAAGAGCTGATTTTCAAAATCAAATTCACCACCCCGTGACCCGAGTTCGTTTTGCAAAAAAACTAATCAACATTAGCGAATCGTATAAGGTTTTAGTGGCAGAAGAAATTGAAGCAGATTACAGCATGGGTTACCCAGATGAACTCGGGTATCGGGCGAGTACAGCTTTGCCGTTTTACTTTTTTGATTTAGCAAATGATTATGAGACTTCGCTGCAAGTACATCCTGTAGTAGCTGCAGAGTCCTGGGTACGGAAAACTCCTCCACAAAAAGCCATTTCAGCGATAGAGAAATTGCATCAAAAAAGGGTGTTTGCACAAGCAGAAACCAACTTGGCATTAAGCCATCGTATTTTTGAAAAAAGCATAAACAACAGCCCTTACTTCACTGCATTTAATGCCTATATTTGTGGAGAATATGGACAAGCGTAAAGTCGAGCATGTGTTTTTTGATTTAGACCATACCCTGTGGGATTTTGAAACAAATTCTGCAGCTACTTTTAATCAAATTTTTCAAGACTACTCTTTCCCTTTTTCAGTAGAAAAATTCATGGAAGTTTACTCTCCAATCAATCATGCTTATTGGAAATTATACCGTGAAAGCAAGATTAACGAGATTCAATTGCGCCAATTAAGACTTGAAAAGACTTTTGAAGCTTTGTCTTTTTCCGCAACACAAGAGATCATTACCCAAGTGGCAGATAGATACATAGCGCTACTGTCAACACAAACGCATTTGTTTGAAGGGACAAAATCACTTTTAGAGAGTTTATCTTCTCACTACAAGCTTCACATTATAACCAATGGGTTTGAAAATGTTCAGCAAAGAAAACTCAAGAACTCGGGTATAGATCATTTTTTTGATGTGGTCCTTACCGCAGAAAAAGCAGGGGTAAAAAAACCCAATCCTATAATTTATGAGAAAGCGATGGATTTGGCCAATACGCATTCGCAGGCTTCCTTAATGGTTGGCGATAGTAAAGAGGCAGACATCGCGGGTGCTTTAGCCATAGGGATGCAAGCATTGCATTTTAATTCTCATGGAGAAAAACAACACGATTTGTGTCCAATTGTTAATTCTCTTGCTGAGATTTCGAATTATCTTACCCCAGAAATAAACCAAGATGTATAATTTTACATAAGACAGAACTAATGAGCATTGATAAGGCCCAAAAACAAGTAGACGATTGGATTAAAAATCATGGAGTGCGTTACTTCAATGAGCTCACCAATATGGCTCAACTTACCGAAGAGGTTGGCGAAGTGGCCCGTATCATCGCCAGACGTTATGGAGAGCAAAGCGAAAAGCCCTCTGACAAAGACAAAGATTTAGGTGAAGAATTGGCCGATGTGCTTTTTGTGGTATTGTGCTTGGCCAATCAAACCGGAGTAGACTTGCAAAAAGCCTTTGACGATAAACTTGATCTAAAAACAAAACGTGATCACGATCGGCACCACGCCAATAAAAAATTGAAATAAATGGAAGTTTTCCTTAGTCATTCTACGGCACAATGCCATGGAAGCTTAAACATTACAGGTTCTAAAAGTGAAACCAACCGTCTTTTGTTATTGCGGGCACTTTACCCAGAGTTGGAGGTGAATAATACTTCTAATTGCGATGATTCAGTGGCAATGAATGCCGCGCTAACCAAGGTTTCTTCTACGGTTGATATACACCATGCGGGTACAGCCATGCGTTTTTTAACGGCGTATTTTTCGACCCTTGAAGGAAGTGAAGTGGTTTTGACAGGGTCGCAACGCATGCAAGAAAGACCTATAGGAGTTTTGGTGGAGGCATTGCAAGCCCTTGGAGCAGACATTGCCTATGAAAATGCAGAAGGGTATCCGCCTCTTCGAATCAAAGGAAAAAAAATAACAGGAGGTAAAGCACAACTTCCAGCCAACATAAGTAGTCAATACATTTCTGCTTTGTTGTTGTGTGCGCCTAAATTATCAGATGGACTTGAATTAGAATTGGTGGGACAAATCACCTCTCTCCCTTATATCAAAATGACCTTAGCGCTTTTAGAGCGCGTAGGAATTCGTTCTCATTTTGAAGGACAGAATATTCGCGTTGAATCCACAGAAAAAATTGAGCAGCAGACTCAAATAGTGGAGTCCGATTGGAGTTCAGCATCTTACTATTTTAGTTGCGTGGCTTTGAGTCGTGAGGCTAGGATTGTATTGAATAATTTTCGCGAAGACAGTCTTCAAGGCGATTCTGTTCTTCCGGAGATCTACGCTCAGTTGGGTGTGGAAACCTCATTTACTTCCGAAGGAATGGTACTCGAAAAAACAAAAGATTTTTCACTTCCAGAGCGTTTAACCCTCAATTTGATTGAAGCTCCTGATATTGCTCAGACCATTGCGGTCAGTTGTTACGGTTTAGGTGTTGCGTGTGATTTAACCGGTTTACACACCTTGAAAATCAAAGAGACCGATCGGTTAATCGCTTTAGAGACAGAACTGGGAAAATTAGGCGCAAAAATTAAAGTAACGCATGACAGTCTTCATTTAGATGGGGGAACCCATTTTATCGCCGACCAGTCTATTGCGACCTATCACGATCATCGTATGGCGATGGCCTTTGCCCCGTTGGCGCAGAAAGTACCCCTGTATATTCTGGATGCAAAAGTCGTTACAAAGTCGTATCCTGACTTTTGGAATGATATGCAAGAAATTGGTTTTCAAGTAGATGTAAAATAGTTTTCTAAAAACACTTCATTTACTTGACAAGGCCTATAGCCAGACAGTATATTTGCATCAAATAAAGCAAATAAGCAAAACAACAGTAGTTTATCCCTTATGAAATTATCTGATTTTAATTTTGAACTTCCCGATGAAAGATTGGCGGAGCATCCCTCAGAAAACAGAGACGAATCCCGTCTAATGGTCCTGAACCGTGCGGAAAGAACCATAGAGCACAAACAGTTTAAAGACATCATTGATTATTTTGATGAAGGCGATGTTATGGTGCTGAATAACACCAAAGTATTTCCTGCTCGATTGTTTGGAAACAAAGAAAAAACAGGAGCAAGAATCGAGGTATTCTTATTGCGTGAACTCAATGAAGAACAGCGTTTATGGGATGTCTTGGTAGATCCTGCACGTAAAATTAGAATTGGAAATAAACTTTACTTTGGAGAGGATGACAGTCTTGTAGCTGAAGTAATTGACAATACAACCTCGAGAGGTAGAACCCTTCGTTTCCTATTTGATGGCTCTTACGATGAATTTCGAAAGAAACTGAAAGAGCTAGGAGAGACGCCGTTGCCAAAGTACATAAAACGCGATCCAGTTCCGGAAGACAAGGAACGTTATCAAACCATATATGCTAAAGCCGAAGGGGCAGTAGCTGCACCCACTGCAGGACTTCACTTCTCTAAGCATCTTTTGAAAAAATTAGAAATCAAAGGAGTAGATCTTGCTGAATTGACGCTTCATGTAGGCTTGGGAACATTCAATCCCGTTGAGGTAGAAGACTTGTCTAAACATAAAATGGACTCAGAAGAGTTGATCATAAACGAAAAGGCAGCTAATGCCGTCAACAACGCTAAGGCCAATAACCGTAAGGTTTGTGCAATAGGTACTACTGTTATGCGTGGCTTAGAGAGTTCTGTTTCATCTATGAATACCTTGAATACCTATAAAGGATGGACACATAAGTTTATTTTCCCCCCTTATGAGTTTGCAATTGCAGACGCAATGGTAACAAATTTTCACACTCCAAAATCAACACTTTTGATGATGGTTTCTGCCTTTGCAGACCCCGATTTCATCAAAGAAGCCTATGATGTAGCCGTAAAAGAAAAGTATAACTTTTATTCTTACGGAGATGCAATGCTAATTTTGTAAATCATGCAATCGGCTAAAAAAGATATTCGTGCCCTTTCCTTAGAGGCATTACAGGACTTTTTTAGTCAACGCGGTGAGAAAGCTTTTCGTGGGAAGCAAGTCTATCAGTGGTTGTGGAACAAAGGGGTGCATGATTTTTCAGAAATGACAAATCTTTCCAAGGCAACCCGAACCTTTTTAGATGAGCATTTTACGATCAATCACATTGCCGTAGATCAGCAGCAAAGAAGTGCAGACGGGACCATAAAAAATGCCATCCAGCTCTTTGATGGGAAAGTTGTAGAGTCTGTTTTGATTCCTGTAAAAGACCGAACGACTGCTTGTGTATCTTCTCAAGTGGGCTGTAGTTTAGATTGTCGATTTTGTGCAACGGCCAAATTGTCCCGCATGCGAAATTTAAATGCGGATGAGATTTTTGATCAGGTTGTAGCCATCGATGAGCAAAGTCGTGCCTATTTTGATAGGCCACTATCCAATATCGTCTACATGGGGATGGGCGAACCTTTGATGAACTACAATAATGTGCTCTCTTCCATTGAAAAGATTACATCACCTGAAGGATTGGGGATGTCACCCAAAAGAATTACTGTATCCACTTCGGGTATTCCAAAACTGATACGCAAAATGGCCGAAGATCAAGTGCGTTTCAATCTGGCTGTTTCTTTGCATTCGGCGATTCAGGAAACCCGCGAAGAGATTATGCCTTTTTGCGCTAAATTCCCTCTAACAGATTTATTGGAATCGCTTCAGTTTTGGTATGAAACCACAAAAAGCACCGTCACTTTTGAATATGTCGTTTGGAAGGGTATCAACGACGATATAGCGCACATAAAAGCGTTGGTGGATTATTGTAAAAAAGTGCCTTCAAAAGTCAATTTAATCGAATACAACCCTATCGGCGAAGCAGCATTTCAGCAAGCTTCTTCTGAAGCATTGGATCTGTATCAAGAATATTTAACGGCTTCAAGAATTCCCAATTCGATAAGACGATCTAGAGGAAAAGACATCGATGCTGCTTGCGGTCAATTGGCCAATAAAGCCAAAGGAGAATGATAAAGGAAGTCGTATATTCGTTTCATGAAGATTGTTGAGCAAATAAAGGCGCCGATTTATGAAGAGATGGAAAAATTTGAGCAAGAATTTTCCAATGCCATGTCTTCAAAGGTGGCACTCTTAAATAGGATTACCCATTTTATTGTCAACAGAAAAGGGAAGCAAATGCGCCCTATGTTTGTGTTTTTAACCGCAAAAATGTTAGGCGGTGGAAAGGTAAATACGAGAAGTTTTCGTGGTGCCGCAGTTTTAGAGCTTATCCATACGGCTACTTTGGTGCATGATGATGTTGTTGATGACAGCAATATGCGACGCGGTTTTTTCTCTATAAATGCACTTTGGAAAAATAAAATTGCTGTTTTGGTGGGGGACTATCTCCTTTCGAAAGGCTTGCTTTTGTGCATTGATCACGATGATTTTGATCTATTAAAAATCATTTCAGTAGCTGTACAAGAGATGAGTGAAGGAGAATTATTGCAAATAGAAAAAGCCCGAAAGCTCGACATAACAGAAGCGGTGTATTTCAACATCATTCGTCAAAAAACAGCGACCCTTTTGGCGGCCTGCTGTGCGATGGGGGCTCAGTCGGTGAAACAAGATCCCGATGCGGTTGAAAAAATGAGAACCTTTGGGGAATTGATTGGAATGGCCTTTCAAATCAAAGATGATTTATTCGATTATGGCGAAACCCATATCGGAAAACCAACAGGGATAGACATCAAAGAGCAGAAAATGACTTTGCCGCTCATCTATACCCTTAATACAGTTTCTAAAAAAGAAAAGGATTGGATCATTCATTCTGTAAAAAAATACAACAAAGATAAAAAGCGGGTAAAGCAGGTCATTCAAAAGGTGAAAGAGGCAGGGGGGCTCTCCTATGCTGAAAAGAAAATGATTGCCTACCAAGATGAGGCCCTGGCTTTATTGCATGAATTTCCTAAGAACGAGTACAGAGATGCATTAGAGCTTATGGTGAATTATGTTATTTCTAGAAAACAATAACAAAGCTTTTTTCTTAAGTTTATAACAGACAATCTAAATTTGATTTTTTGATATCAAAATCCACCATAGATCAAGTGTATGAAACTGCTCGTGTAGAGGAGGTGATCGGAGATTTTGTCTCTTTAAAAAAGTCAGGCACAAATTTTAAGGGGCTCAGTCCTTTTTCGCAAGAGCGGACCCCTAGTTTTATGGTGTCTCCAGTAAAACAAATTTGGAAAGATTTCAGTAGTGGAAAAGGTGGAAATGCAGTTGCATTTTTAATGGAGCACGAGCACTTTTCTTATCCTGAAGCACTCCGCTACTTGGCTAAAAAGTACAACATTGAAATAGAAGAAACACAGCAGACAGATGAAGAAAAAGCCAAGAGAGATCTTCGTGAAAGTTTGTTTTTGGTTTCAGAATTTGCATTAAAATATTTTAAAAAAATCCTTTGGGAAGATCAAGAGGGGAAAGCCATAGGGCTGACTTATTTTAAGGAGCGTGGGTTTTCTGACCACACCATCCAAGCTTTTGATTTGGGATATGCCCCCAATCAATTTGATGCCTTCTCCAGTCATGCCTTAAAAGAAGGATACGATCTATCGTTTTTGGAGAAAACGGGTTTGACCATTGTTAATGAAGAACGAAAAGTAGATCGCTTTAGAGGTCGAGTCATTTTTCCTATACAAAGCATGTCCGGGCGCATTTTGGGTTTTGGAGGGCGTATTTTGGGCGAGAATAAAAAAACGGCGAAGTACCTTAATTCTCCTGAAAGTGATATTTACCATAAAAGCAAAGTACTGTACGGGTTGTATCAATCCAAACAGAGTATTGCACAGGAAGACCGTTGTTATTTAGTCGAAGGATATACAGATGTAATTCAAATGCATCAGAGTGGAATCACAAATGTTGTTTCTTCTTCCGGGACTGCCTTGACGCAGGAACAGATTCGATTGATACAACGTTTAACACAAAACATTGTTGTTTTATTTGACGGTGACGCTGCCGGATTGCGGGCTGCTTTAAGAGGGGTAGACATGATCTTGGCACAAGGAATGAATGTTAAAGTATGTTCTTTCCCAGCAGGGGAAGACCCCGATAGTTTTGCGCGTTCGCATAGCCAAGCAGAAATTGAAAGCTTCTTGACAACTGAATCTCAAGATTTTATTCAGTTTAAAGCATCACTCTTGATGGAAGAAGCAAAAAGCGACCCAATTAAAAAAGCGGAAGTCGTTCAAGACATCGTCCAAAGTATCGCATTGATTCCAGACGCAATAAAGCAAGAGATTTACATTAAAAGTTGTGCTGCTCAGATGGATGTTTCCCAAGAAGTTCTCTTCAGCACCTTGGCCCAAAAGATGGCCCAATCAAAAAAATCTAATCCCGCAAAGTCTTCTCCAGCACCATTAAAGGCTGTGCCTGCAGAGGTGAAAAAAGTTGAAGTAGATCAGAGTTTTGAGTTTGAAAAACAGATCATAACCTTGTTGCTATTATACGGAGACAAAGAGGCTCTTTTTGAAGATACGGTCTTGCATTTCTCTGAAGAAACAGAAGAGGTCGAAGAAGAAATAACTGAAGTAAAAGCAAGAGTCTTTGAGAAGATATTTTTGGATCTACAACAAGATGAAGTTGAATTGGCTCATCCAGATTTTAAATCCCTTTATTATGTTTTATTGGAGCAATTTCAACACGCTGGGGGCTTAGAGATGGAAGCGCTTTCTCCAAAGCTCAGTTCAGAACACAGTTCTTGGGTCAGTACTATTTTAATGGATGAGGAAAAATACGTCTTGCATCAATGGGAGAAGAAAGACATTTATGTCAAAGAAAAAGGAGCTCAAGTTGCTCAGTTAGTAAATGAGACCATTTTGAGTTTGAGAAAATTTTTGATTGATAAAAAAATTGATGCTCTTCAAAAAGAACTGAAAGCAGAAGAAGCGCAATCGCAGTCTATTTTAGAAGATGTAATGAGCTACCATCAATTAAAAAGAGTAGTTGCCAATAAATTGAACCGGGTATTATAAGTCAGCTGGGATTTCACACACCGGGATAGGCTCCATTTTGTGTTTGTTTTGACGGTTGAATCTCCGGTAAATTTCCAGGGTTCTCTTTTCTTCCGTTGTAAAAGATTGTTCTGCTTTATTTTCATTCATCATAGCCCATTCCAGCTGATCATAGCTCGCTCCGATTTGATCTTCGTCTGTACGGTCGTCTCCCCATAGGCCGTCTGTTGGCGCTGCGGTTTGGATTTCTTCGATGACATTCAACTGTTTTGCTAAGGCAAAAACCTCGGACTTCATTAAATCTGCGATGGGGCTGAGGTCCACCCCACCATCTCCGTATTTTGTGTAAAAACCAACTCCAAAATCCTCTACTTTATTACCCGTTCCAGCAACCAAGTAACGGTGTAGGGCAGCAAAGTAATACAGGGTTGTCATCCTCAGCCGGGCTCTTGTATTGGCCAAGCTTAAAAAGTTTTGCTCTGATGCTTCTGTTGGGGGCATGCTGTTTTGAAACGAATCAAAAATAGAGGTCAGGGAAAGGGAGTGGTGCGATACATTGGGGAAACGCTCTTCTAACCAAGCAATGTGTTTTTGTGCACGGTTCACTTGATTCTCGGCTTGATGAATTTCCATCTCAAGACACAGAACGGGAAGGCCCGTTCGGGCACAAAGGGTAGAAGTGACTGCAGAGTCAATTCCTCCTGAAACACCCACAACAAAACCATTCATCCCTGAAGTTTTGGCATATTGACTCAACCAATTTGTAATGTATTCGGCTACTTTTTCTGGACTTTTCATCAGCGTTCTCTTTTTTGAATGTAACTTTGTATAAAATTAGCAAACTTTAAGCAAAAGTATTTATGAAAAAGACGTTTCTGTGCTATGTTTTAGGGCTTTCCTTGCTATTGGTGCTGAATTCTTGTGATTCTTCTAACGCGATAGAAAAAGAAATTGCAAAAATTCAAATTGACATTGCATACGACCGTTTTGACAAAAAATTTTTCGAAGCAGATATCGATGAATTTTACAGTTTAAAAAAAGAATATCCTTATTTATTTCCGGCGCAGTATCCTGACAGCATATGGTTGAAGAGACAACGGGACAGTATCCAGGTTGTCTTGCAAGCCGAAATTGATCGCGTTTTTCCTTCCCTTGATCCAGTTACAAAAGAGATAAAACCTTTACTCCAGCACATACGGTATTACTTCCCTGAAGTGCCTAATCAAAAAATAATTACTGTCACCAACAATGTAGATTACCAGAACAAGACAGTATTTGCAGATTCTCTGATACTGTTGTCTTTGGATACCTTTCTTGGAGCCAAAAACGAATTGTATAAGGGCATTCCTGCCTACATTGTTCGGGACATGGAATTGCGTTATATGAGTGCGCATCTAGCGGACGAATTTGCCATTCAAGTAACTCCAATGCCAAAAGACAGAACGCTTTTGGCTCAAATGATTTATTACGGTAAAAAGCTATACTTAAAAGATGTTCTATTGCCGGAACTTTCTGATGCAATCAAAATAAGCTATACAGCGGCTGAGATCGCATGGGTAAGAGAGAATGAACGCTACATGTGGCAGTATTTCATAGAAAATGAATTGTTGTTCAATACGCAGGCCAATTATGCATTACGATTCATTGAGCCCGCTCCATTTTCAAAATTTTATCTTGAGATTGACAACGAAAGCCCTGGAAAAGTTGGGCAATGGCTAGGGTGGCAAATTGTCCGTGCCTATGCCGAAAAACACCCAGAAGTAAACTTAAACGAACTATTGCAGCTTCCTGCGCAAGCCTTGTTCAATCAATCCAAATACAAACCCGCAAAATAATGGCAAACGGAAAAGAAACACACATTAAGATAGATGTGCAATTAGATGAAAATAAAATCCCCGAAAAGATTGTGTGGTCTGCACCGGATGGAGGTGTAAATGAACAAGAAGCTCAGGCAATGTTGATGTCTTTGTGGGATGGAAAAAATCAAGAAACGCTTCGTATGGATTTGTGGGTAAAAGAAATGCCTGTAGATCAGATGAATGTGTTTTTTCATCAAACGTTGGTTACCATGAGTCAAACTTTTTTTCGGGCCACCCAAAATGAAAAAATGACAGCAACCATGAATGACTTTTGCGAATACTTCGCAAAACACCTCGAAATTGATAGAGAGTAATTATTTTTCTTGGTAAAAGCTGGTGTTCAGTTGGTCAATGTATTCAAGTAAATCTTCCCGACCGGATCTGTGTAAAGAAGAGGTAACAAAATAAGGCGGAGCCTCTTCCCAGGCATGGGCAAGCATGGTGTTTAGGTACTGCTGTATTTTACGCTCCTGAGCTCCCGGTTTTACTTTATCTGCTTTGGTGAATACAATCGCGAATGGAATGTAGTTGTTTCCTAGCCATTCCATGAATTCTAGGTCTATGCTTTGTGGTTCATGGCGTATGTCTACCAAAACAAAGGCTGAAATCAATTGCTTTCGTTTTTCAAAATAACGCGTGATTAGCTTTTGGAAGCTTCTTTTGGTTGTCTTTGAGGTGCGGGCATATCCATAACCGGGTAAATCGACCAAAAACCAATTTTCATTGATTTTAAAATGATTGATTAGCTGTGTTTTTCCGGGTCTACCAGAGGTTTTTGCAAGGCTTTTTCGTTCACAAAGGGTGTTGATCAAAGAAGATTTACCAACATTTGAACGTCCTATAAATGCGTACTCCGGGATAGGGTCTGATGGGCATTTGCTCAGATCAGTATTACTGATTACAAAGGCTGCAGAACGAATTTTCATGATGTGCTTTAAATGTTCTCTTGGGTCATCCAACCGTCTAGGATCTGGTTGAATTGGTCTGGGTGTTCCATCATTGGAGCGTGCCCACATTTGTCAATCCAGTAAAGACTTGACTTTGGCAACAATGCATGAAACTCATCTGCTACGTTTGGCGGAGTCACTTCGTCGTTTTTCCCCCAAATCAAACAGGTGTTCGTAGGCATATTAGGCAAATCTTGCGCCATGTTGTGACGAATAGCGCTTTTGGCTATTGCCAAGGTTTTAATGAGTTTATTGCGATCGTTTACCGTTTCAAACACTTCGTCTACAATCTCTTTTGTAGCGACTTTTGGGTCGTAAAACACTTCCTCACTTTTTTGTTTGATGTAGTCGTAGTTTCCCCTTTTGGGATAAGATTCCCCCATTGCGTTCTCATACAAACCAGAGCTTCCGGTTAAAACTAGACCTTTGACGTATTCGGGATAATTTTTTGTAAAAACCAAGCCGATGTGCCCCCCTAAAGAATTCCCTAATAAGACGACGTCTTTTAAGTTTTTAAATTCTAAAAAGGACAATAAATATTCTGCAAATTGTTTTACAGTCGTCTTTTTTAAAGGTAAATCGTAAATGGGTAATTCAGGGATGATAATTTTGTATCCCTTCGAAGGAAAGTAATCAACAACTCCTTGAAAGTTGCTTAACCCTCCCATAAGTCCATGAAGTATAATAATCGGTTGTCCTTCCCCAATTTCGAGGTAGCTAAACCCTCCTTCATTATTCATGTTGTTCTTCATTCTTGCTGATGAATTCTCAATCGCGAGCAAATATAACGATTAAAATAGACAACCCATCATTTAAATTCTAAACCTCTGAAAAAGAGCTTTTTTCTAAGGTGGGAAAACTTATCAACAAAGTGGTATTAAGTGGAAAAATGTGGGAAATATATTTTATATTTGACTAAATAAAAATGTCAAACGCTTAGTATGCAGCACTTTATTGGGACATATGAATGTAAGGCAGATGCCAAAGGGCGCATCATGCTTCCTGTGTCCTTAAAGAAACAGATGACGCAGCATTTAGCAGAGGCATTTGTCATTAAGCGTGCTGTTTTTAATCCTTGTTTGGAGTTGTATCCCATGAAACAATGGGAAGAGTTGATGGATAAGGTCAATCAGCTCAATCGTTTCAATAAGAAAAACAATGACTTTATCCGCCGATTTACTGCGGGTGTTCGAGTGGTAGAGGTCGACAGTGCCGGCCGTTTGCTAATCCCTAAAGATTTATTGATTCATGCGGGAATAGAGAAAGAAACAGTGTTGTCTTCTGCGGTTAACATCTTGGAGCTTTGGGATAAACAGCGCTATGAAGCAGCAATTGATGAAGCGGCGATGGATTTTGGCGCATTGGCAGAAGAAGTAATGGGGGACAAAGATGGAGATCTATAATTATCACACACCGGTATTGTTGAACCCAGCTGTGGAGGCATTGGTAAAAAATCCTGATGGCACATATGTAGACGTGACTTTTGGGGGTGGAGGTCATTCCCGAAAAATCCTTTCCTTATTGTCTTCCCGTGGAAGACTTTTTGCTTTTGATCAAGATGAAGATGCAGCAAAAAATGCGCTAGAAGACGAACGCTTTATGCTGATTCAATCCAACTTTAGTGAGTTAAAACGTTATTTGAAATTCTACGGCTGTACGCAGGTCGATGGAATACTCGGGGATTTTGGGGTTTCCTCACACCAGTTTGATGTTAGCAATAGAGGGTTTTCCATTCGTTTCGAGGGCCCCTTGGACATGCGTATGGATCAATCTTTAACGCTTGACGCCAGTGATATTATTAGGACCTATTCTTACGATGATTTGCTTCGTTTGTTTAAAACGTTTGGAGAGGTAAAAGGGGCGGCAAAAATAGCCGCTTTGATTGTGACTGCGCGTGAAGAAGAAAAGATAGAAACCACTCAGGCCTTGGTAGAGGTGATTCGGCCTCACATACCGGAGCGTTTTTTAAATAAAATAATGGCGCAAATTTTTCAATCCCTGCGCATAGAGGTCAATCAGGAATTGAATGTCTTAATGCAGTTTCTGTCCCAAGCTCCTGAGGTTTTATCTCCTGGCGGACGTCTTGTGTGTATCTCCTATCACTCTCTTGAAGATCGCTTGGTCAAGCGTTTTATTCGTGAGGGGGTTTTTGAAGGCGAGGCAGAACAAGATTTTTTTGGTAACCGAAAGCGTCCGCTTAAAAAAGTAGGTCAGATGGTGGTTCCCAGTGCGGAGGAAATCAAAAAAAACAGCAGGGCTAGAAGTGCAAAAATGAGAATTGCTGAAAAATTATGAAACAGTTGTTGTCTATTTTGAGTTTGGATTTTTTGATCAAAGAAGATGCTTTGCGCAATTGGCGTATGGTGTTGTTTCTTTCTTTTTTAGCACTAATGATCATTGCGAGTGGGCATAGCGCGGACAAAAAAATTTATGAGATAGCGCGTTTAAACGATGAAATAAAAGAAATAAAAAGTGCTTTTGTTGAAAAAAGAGCGCACTTAATGCAGTTAAAAATGGAAACCCATGTTTTGTCTGCTTTACAAGCACGAGGGTTGAAGCCGGCAAAAACACCCCCTACAGCACTAACCCCTAAAGTTGAAGAATAATATGGCAGTAACACCGAGCAAAATAATGAGTCGTATTTACCTGGTGGTGTTAGGACTCTTTCTCTTTTCTTTTGTTCTGGTGGGAAAGCTTATTTACATTCAGTTTGAACAAGGAGATTACTATAAAGATTTGGCGGAAAAACGCACTTTGAAAAACTTTGTTTTAGCTCCCAGTCGCGGAAATATTTATTCAGACGATCAAAGTTTATTGGCCACTACGGTGCCTCGGTATGAGATACGCTGGGATGCTAAAATTCCAACAAAGGAAAATTTTGAAGCGCATAAACGCGAACTTTCAAAAGCTTTATCTGGATTATTAGAAGGCAGTCCTGCTTCATGGCTTCGGAAATTAAATCAAGCTCGTAAAAAAGGGAGACGTTATGAATTTATTGCACGCAATCTCACCTATTCCCAATTTCAAGAAATAAAATCCTTTCCTCTTTTCTCCTTGCCAGCGTTGAAGGGGGGATTGATTGTAGAGTCTAAGTTGATCCGTGAAAACCCTTTGGGTAAAATAGCGGAAAGGACCATAGGGTATGAGCGCAAAGATCCTTCTGGAAACTTTGTTAGAGTTGGGCTAGAAGGGGCTTTTGGTCAATACTTAAAAGGAGAAAATGGGCGCAGGTTAAAGCAGAAAATCGCCAATGGCCAATGGAAACCCATAAACGATAACAATGAAAAAGAGCCAACTGAGGGTTTTGATGTGCATACAACATTAAATGTCAATATACAGGATGTAACCCATCATGCCTTGCTGCAGCAGTTGGAAGAGTATGAAGCTGAACATGGTACAGCTGTGGTAATGGAAACCAAAACCGGAGCAGTTAAGGCCATTGCTAACTTGGGGAGAACTGCCGAAGGGAAGTATTATGAAAAGTTGAACTATGCTGTAGGAGAGGCACATGAGCCTGGCTCAACTTTTAAGCTGATGGCTGTAATGGCTGCTTTAGAGGACAAAGTAATTGCTCCAGATGACATTGTCAATACTCAAAATGGGGTGCTTACTTTTTATAACAAATACAAGGTGAGAGATTCTAGACGTGGCGGCTACGGTAAAATTTCCATTTCAAAAGCTTTTGAAGTATCGTCTAATACCGGAATCGTTAAAATGGTTTACGACCAGTACAAACACCAACCCGAAAAGTTTATAAACCGTTTGTATAACATGGGCGTTAATGAAAAATTGGGTCTTAAAATAAAAGGAGAGGCCCAGCCTATAATTCCACACCCCACAGATAAAAGCTGGAATGGTATCAGTTTGCCATGGATGGCTTTTGGGTATGGAGTGTCCCTCACGCCTCTTCAGACCTTAACCTTTTACAATGCTGTTGCCAACGGTGGTGAAATGGTAAAACCACAATTCATAAAATACATCAACTACTTTGGTTCAGCGCCTGTAAAACAGTTTGAAAAAGAAGTGTTGAACCCTTCCATTTGTTCTGAGTCTACCCTTGCAGCCGTTCAAAAAATGATGTTTAATGTCGTGGATAAAAAGTGGGGAACAGCGCACAGCATTAAAGATCCTAACTTTTCTATTGCAGGCAAAACAGGGACTTGTCAAGTCGACTATACCAAGGAAGAAATGCAATATGTCTCTAGTTTTGTAGGTTATTTCCCTGCAGATAATCCGCAGTATTCTTGCATAGTAGTCATCCATAAGCCAAATAAAGCCAAGGGGTATTACGGTGCACAAGTGGCGGCACCGGTATTCAAAAAAATTGCAAAAAAATTGCACACTGAAATTCCAGCCCAAAAAGAAGTTAACCTTGAAATTTTAGCAGAACAGTCAGACGCAACGCTGCTAGAGCCAGATGAGTTAGACCAAATTCCAGATCTCAAAGGAATGCCTGGAAAAGATGCTTTAAGTCTTCTGGAAAACCTAGGTCTAAAAGTTGAATTAAAAGGAAAAGGAAAGGTGAAGAAACAATCGATTCGTCCTGGAAGTCCTATTGCTAAAAATAAACCCATAACACTAGAGTTGTCATGAAAGCATTAAAAGATTTGCTTTTTGGGGTGAATATAGAGTCTGTTTTTGGGTCTACATCGGAAGGGATTGAAGGAATTGCCTATGATTCTAGAAAAGTTAAAACCAAGAGTTTGTTTGTTGCCATCCGTGGTGCTATGGCTGATGGGCACGCCTATTTGGAGCAAGCCATTGAGCAGGGAGCGAGTGCTGTTTTGGTGGAGGAAATGCCAGAGAAACCAAATGCAGCTGTAACGTGGATTTGTACTCAAAATACAAGACAAGCTTTGGCCATTGTTTCGAGTCATTTCTACGATAACCCAAGTAAAGATTTGAAGCTTATTGGGATTACAGGTACAAATGGAAAGACCACCATTGCAACGTTATTGTATGATTTATTTGAGAAATCAGGGTATCCCTCAGGATTAATTTCTACAGTAGCCATCAAATACGATGGCAAAGTTCAGCCCGCTACACATACCACCCCCGATCCTTTGGTTATTAATGCGCATTTAAAGGCGATGGTAGACCGTGGGGTGAGTTACTGTTTTATGGAGGTCTCTTCTCACGGAATCGATCAAGAACGTACCCAGGGATTGGTTTTTGAGGGAGGAGTGTTTACCAATCTTACACACGATCATTTAGATTATCATTCTTCTTTTTCGGCATACAGGGATGTAAAAAAGCGCTTTTTTGATGCCTTGCCTAAAAAAGCATTTGTCTTAACCAATGCAGACGATAAAAACGGCATGTATATGGTGCAAAATACACCGGCTAAGAAATACAGTTATGCGCAACGAAATTACGCCGATTATCAAGTTCAGATTTTAGAGAGTCAATTTTCAGGAATGCTTTTAAAAATCAATCAGCAGGAGGTTTGGTCGCGTTTAGTGGGGGGCTTTAATGCCTCTAATATTTTAGCGGTATTCGCGGTAGCGGAATGTTTAGGACTCGAGTCCTTGGCTACGCTGTCCTACCTGAGTGAGCTTACTAATGTTCGCGGTCGTTTTGAAACCTATTTAACCCCCAATAAGGCTACCGTTGTTGTAGACTACGCACACACCCCAGATGCGCTTGAAAATGTATTAGAGACCATCAATCAAATCCGAACCAAAAACGAACAACTCATCACTGTGGTAGGCTGTGGCGGAGATCGTGATAAAGATAAAAGACCTTTGATGGGGAAGATAGCAGCCAAGAATAGCTCCAAGGTGATTTTTACATCTGACAATCCTCGATCTGAAGATCCCCAACAAATAATTGCTGAAATGGAAGCGGGTGTAAGCCCAGAAGATTATAAGAAAACCTTATGTATCCCTGACAGGGAAGCTGCAATAAAAGCGGCATGTATAGCGCTTGAGCCATCGGATGTGTTGCTAATAGCCGGAAAAGGTCACGAAACTTATCAAGAAATTAAGGGGCAAAGAACCCACTTTGATGACTTGGAAATTGTACAGAAAATCATAAATAAAATGAACGCCTAATGTTGTATTATCTCTTTGAATTTTTAGAAAAACAATACCAGTTTCCAGGGGCAACTTTATTTCAATTTTTGTCTTTCCGAGCGGCCTTGGCGGTTTTACTTTCTTTATTGATATCAACCATTTATGGTAGAAACATTATAAACTATTTGCAAAAGAAACAAATTGGTGAAACGATACGTGATTTAGGGCTGCAAGGTCAGATAGAGAAAAAAGGAACGCCTACCATGGGGGGAGTAATCATTATCCTAAGCACGCTGATTCCCGTTTTGCTCATTGCGCGTCTTGATAATATCTACATCCTCTTGCTGATTTTCACGACACTATGGATGGGCGCCATTGGTTTTTTGGACGATTACATTAAAATTTTCAAAAAGGAAAAAGAAGGCTTACACGGTAAATTTAAAATCTTAGGTCAGGTATTCTTAGGGGCGGTTGTTGGGGCTACGCTTTACTTTCATCCAGACGTTACAGTGCGTCAAGAAATTCCGTCCACCATTGAAATCATCAAAGGGGAGTCACAGGCTTTTTATGCCGAAGAAAAATCAACATTGACAACCATTCCCATGATGAAAAACAATGAATTCGATTACGCTGTTTTGATTGATTGGATTCCAGGAGGGGAGCAGTGGACTTGGCTTATTTTTATTCCTATTGTCATTTTTATTGTGGCAGCCATTTCTAATGGAGCTAACCTTACCGATGGTATTGATGGTTTGGCTGCAGGTAGTTCTGCTATTATGGTTTTTACCCTTGGGATATTTGCTTGGGTTTCCGGTAACCTGATTTTTTCAGATTATCTCAACATTATGTACATCCCCAATGCGGGAGAGATTACCATCTTTATCGCTGCCTTTTTAGGAGGATTGATTGGATTTTTGTGGTACAATACCTTTCCGGCTCAGGTTTTTATGGGGGATACAGGAAGCCTGACAATAGGTGCGATTATATCTGTAGTTGCCCTCATGATTCGAAAGGAGCTCCTTTTGCCTTTATTGTGCGGAATATTTTTAGTGGAAAATTTATCTGTGGTTCTGCAGGTCAGTTATTTTAAATACACAAAAAAGAAAACTGGGGAAGGAAAGCGAATTTTCTTAATGTCTCCCTTACATCACCATTACCAAAAGCGTGGGTATCACGAAAGTAAAATTGTTGCTCGATTTTGGATTGTAGGTATTTTATTGAGCGTATTAACCATCGTAACCTTAAAACTTCGTTAATGAAGAAAATAGTTGTTTTAGGGGCAGGCGAAAGCGGAAAAGGTACCGCCATATTAGCGCAAAAAATGGGTTGGGAAGTATTGGTTTCCGATGCTAAAAGGGTTCCTGAATCAACGCGAATATTGTTTGATGAAGCCAAGATTGATTGGGAGGAAGGGCATGATATGTCTCGTATATTATCTGCGGATTTAGTGATGAAGAGCCCTGGTATACCTGAGCATGTAGAAGTGGTAAAAGCCATTCGTGAGGCGAGTATTCCAATACAGTCTGAAATCGAGTTTGCAAGTCAGTATACAAGCGCAAAGATCGTTGGGATAACCGGCAGCAATGGAAAGACGACAACCGCCCTGTTAACGTATCATTTATTGAAAGAGGCAGGTCTAGATGTCTGCTTAGCAGGAAATATCGGATACAGTTTTGCGCAAAAAGTAGCGGAAACTACCCCAGATTATTTTGTTCTTGAGATCAGTAGTTTTCAATTGGATGACATTCACAGTTTTTCCCCAGAGATTGCCATCATCACAAACATAACTCCAGATCATCTAGACCGTTACAGCAATGATTTTTCCGCTTATGTCGCCGCCAAACTTAAAATTACAGCTTTTCAAAAAGAACAACAGTTTTTGTTGTTCAACAGTGATGACCCAGTCTTGCGAAAAGCACTCATAGAAAAACCATCCAGAGCAAAAACCTATGCTTATGGCTTTGATCTAGAACATCGGCCACAAATAACAGCAGAAAATAACGACATCCACATTCAACTTGAAAAAGAGAAAACTATGCTTACAACAACACAATTTCCTTTACAGGGTCGACACAATTTATTGAATACCATGGCAGCAGTATCTGTCGCACGTATCTTGGACATAAGCAAATCTTCTATCCGAGAAAGTCTTTTGACCTTTAGAGGGGCAGCACATCGATTGGAGCCGGTATTAAAAATTCAAAAGGTCAATTACATCAATGATTCAAAGGCAACCAATGTCAATGCTACCTATTACGCCTTGGAGAGCATGCAGAGTCAGACGGTTTGGATTGTAGGTGGAGTGGACAAAGGAAATGATTATAGCTGTTTACTGCCTTTGGTAAATGAAAAGGTAAAAGCAATCATATGTTTAGGAAAAGACAACGAAAAGTTGATGGATGCCTTTGCTCCTGTTGTAGATTTAATGATCGAAACCCAATCGATGAAAGAAGCGGTTCGTATGGCCCATGAGCTTACACAACCTAAAGAAACCGTCTTATTGTCTCCGGCATGTGCAAGCTTTGATTTATTTGAAAATTACGAAGATCGTGGAGATCAATTTAAAGCTGCTGTACGAAATCTATAATGAAGACAAAACAAAACATACTCAAAGGAGATTTAGTGCTGTGGGGGATTTTAGCCCTCTTGGGTATATTTTCTTTTGTCCCTGTATTTAGCTCCAGTTCTAACCTGACTTATGTTGTCGGTGGAGGGACGCCTTGGCAGTATTTGTTTAAGCATATGTTGATTTTGGTTTTGGGGTTTTTATTTATGGTGGGCGTCCATAAAGTACCGCATCACTACTTTAAGGGGATTTCTATTTTGGCAATGCCTTTAGTGTTTTTATTGTTGCTGTATACTGCAACCCAAGGTACTGTTATAGACGGGGCAAATGCCAGTCGATGGATTCGTATCCCTTTTGTTGGTCTCAGTTTTCAAACCTCTACCCTTGCTGCGGTTGTTTTAATGGTTTATGTGGCCAGGTGTTTGGACAAATGGAAGGATGTTGAATTGCGTTTTACCGAAACGATTATGCCTTTCTGGGTTCCAGTAGGTTTAATTGTGCTCTTGATATTACCCTCAAATTTCTCTACGGCATTTATAATAACCGCTATGGTTTTTCTTTTGGCTTTTTTAGGGGGGTACCCTTTGAAATATCTCTTTGGAATGTTGGGCGTTGCTTTGGTTGTGTTTTTGTTATTTGTCTTAACGGCAAAGGCATTTCCCGATCTTCTTCCCAATCGGGTAGATACCTGGACCAGTAGAATAGAGCGCTATGCCGAGGGGCAAGAGCTAGGGCAGGAAAGTTATCAGGTAGAGCGCGCTAAAATTGCAATTGCCTCTGGGGGTATGGCAGGTTTAGGCATGGGAAAAAGTGTCATGAAAAACTTTTTACCTCAAAGCTCATCGGATTTTATTTATGCCATTATTGTAGAAGAATTAGGACTTGTTGGGGGTGTAGCGGTTATTGTAGTCTACCTAATTGTTTTATTTCGAATTCTCATTATTGCTTATCGGGCCAAAACGGTCTTTGGGAAACTTTTAGTGGTAGGGGTAGGCTTACCCATCATAATACAAGCCTTTTTAAATATTGGTGTGGCATTAAGTGTTTTCCCTGTTACGGGACAAACCCTTCCCATGATATCAAGCGGAGGAACAGCGGCTTGGATGACTTGTATTGCCTTTGGCATCATCTTAAGTGTTAGTGTAGAATATGCAGAGCCTCAAAAAGAAGAGGAGATAAAAATGAGTGATAACCCTTTAGCCGTATTAAGTGAAACCATATAAATTCATTCTATCAGGCGGAGGAACAGGGGGGCACATATACCCAGCCATTGCAATCGCAAATGAATTGTTAACGGTCTATCCCGACTGTAAGATATTGTTCGTTGGTGCGCTTGGGAAGATGGAGATGGAAAAGGTACCGCAGGCAGGTTTTCCCATTAAAGGCTTATGGATAGCGGGACTTCAACGTAAACAATTCTGGCGGAACCTATTGTTTCCATTGAAAATTATTGTCAGCTTTTTTCAAGCGACATGGATTTTATTGCGATTTCGACCACATGTAGCCATTGGTACGGGTGGGTTTGCTAGTGGACCACTGCTTTATGTTGCGGGTTTGTTGAAGGTAAAAACATGGATCCAAGAGCAAAATTCTTTTGCAGGGATAACCAATAAGCTTCTTGCAAAAGGGGTAGAGGGTGTTGCAGTTGCATATGATAACATGGAACGTCACTTTCCGATTGAAAAAATCCATAAAACAGGCAATCCTGTTCGCTCCAATCTTATTGCTCCCTCAAAAAATAAAGCAGCATTGTATGCTAAATACAATTTAAGTTCTCAAAAAAAAATAGTATTGGTTGTCGGAGGGAGTCTCGGCTCGCAAAAAATAAATGAAATAATCGCAGAACATTTGCCTTTTTTTAAAAGCCAAAACGTGCAATTGTTATGGCAATGCGGGGCTTTGTACTACAAACGTTACAAACATTTAGAAAAGGATGGAGTGCGTATATTTTCGTTCATTAAACAGATGGATGAGGTGTATTGTTTAGCGGACATGATTTTGTCTCGTGCAGGCGCAGGGGCCATTGCAGAGCTTGCCATTGTTGGGAAGCCAACCGTATTGATTCCCTCGCCTAATGTTGCAGAAGACCATCAAAAACACAACGCACTCAGTTTGGTAAAGAAAAAAGCTGTTTTGATGATTGAAGAAAAAGAAGCATCAAAGCAGTTTACAACTGTGTTTGAAGATTTATTTGAAAACCCAGCCTTGCAAGACGAATTGAAAAAAAATCTAAAAGCCCAGGCTTTACCAGAGGCGACAAAAACCATTGTTTCACTCATTCAAAAAACATTAAGTTGAGGATGAAAAAGTATTATTTTATTGGTATTGGCGGAATCGGAATGTCGTCCATTGCGCGTTTTCTGGTACAACAAGGTCATGCAGTTGCCGGCTACGATAAAACACCTTCCAAAATAACAAATGGATTGGAGCGTTTGGGGGTGGAGGTTATTTTTGAGGAAGAGGTTAATGCGCTGCCGCCAATTTTTGCTGAAAAAAACACACTGGTAGTTTATACCCCAGCTATACCATCGGGTCACCCGCAGTTAAATTATTTTTTTGCACAGGGAAATTCTGTGGTAAAAAGAGCAGCTTTATTGGGTAGCATTACGCGGGACACTTACTGTATTGCGGTGGCGGGTACACACGGTAAAACCACTACAACGGCAATACTTACTCACTTGTTTTCAAAAGCAGGAGCTTTGTTTACTTCCTTTGTTGGTGGGGTCATCAATGGATCTACCAATATGATTTCCACAGGAAATGAATATACCTTGGTAGAGGCGGATGAATTTGATCGCTCCTTTTTACAGTTGTCTCCAGAATTGGCTTGTATTACCTCAATAGATGCCGATCATTTGGATATTTATGAGAGTAAAGCCGATATTGAAGCTACATACGCTCAGTTTGCATCTCAAGTAAAGCAAGCTGTTGTGGTTTCAGCTGCTACAGGTATGAGCGGAGTGAAATACGGTCTCAGCTCTGATTCAGATTATTACGTTAGCAATTTAAAGCCCGAAAAGAAGGGGTACACATTTGATTTCCATCCCCCGGGGAACGTCTACAAAAATCAGTACTTCAATCAATTGGGTTTGCATAACTTATCCAATGCGATTGCTGCTTTTATTCTTGCGTTTAAAGCAGGTTTAGCGGCTGAAAAATTAATGGAAGCCTGGAGAGAGTTCCCAGGCGTAGAGCGCCGTCTTCAGGTTTTAATTCATACCGATAATCGAATTTTAATTGACGATTATGCGCACCATCCAACAGAGATTAATGCAGTTTTTGAGACCCTTGATCAGGCGTTTCCAGACAAGAAAAAATGTGCTGTTTTTCAGCCTCATTTGTTTACCAGAACACGGGACTTTATGGGAGAATTTGCTCGGGTACTTTCACAATTTGATCGCGTGGTTTTACTCGACATTTACCCCGCAAGAGAATTGCCTATAGAAGGAATAGATAGTGGCGTCCTTCTGAAACGTATTCAGTCGGTTCCTGCAAGGTTGCTTTCTAAAAAAGAATTGCCTTCTTTTTTGTCTGAGGCTAAAGAAGAAATTGTGGCCATTATGGGGGCTGGAGATATTGGGGTAGAGGTAGAGAAAATAAAAAAAGCGTTGGCGTATGAATAAACAAAAAAAATATGTACCAATTTTCCTCTGCTTGGCATTATTGACGGGTATGATTTCTTTTTCCTTCCAGCGCCATAAAAAATTTAAAAATGAATCTGTTTCTCTTGTTTTTGACAAGGAGACTCCGCTCTATTTGGATGTAGATGCGGTTAATAAATTGTTAATACAAAAGAAAGACAGTGCGTCACCCCAGCTAAAAGATATGCTAGCTTTGAGTAAGGTAGAAAACAGCATTAGGGATTTTCCTGAAATTGAAAATGCGGAAGTTTATCATAAAATAAACGGACAATTAGAGGTTCATATTCAGGAACGTACCCCAATACTAAGAGTTTTTGGTGCAGAGGGTTATTATTTTGATCGAACAGGTACACGCATGCCGTTATCAAAAAAACACAGTCCCAATGTGCCCTTGTTTTATGGTCAAGTAGACAGTTTGCAAAAGCGGCAGCTTCTTTATTTGTTGAAAGAGATAAATATAGACGATTATCTACACGATCAGGTGATGGAGATTGAAGGACAAGAAGGAGTTTTTATCCTTGGACTTCGTGATTTTTCTACCCGCTTTGAATTGGGTGATTTATCCCGACTTAAAGGCAAAATAAAGAAACTAAAAACCCTTTGTGCTTATTTAAAGCAAGAGCAAATGGAACGTAAGTACAAAAACATAAACCTCAACTATCAACAGCAGGCTGTTGCAACAGAATAATCGGTATGACAGAACAAAAAATCTCAGTCGGATTAGACATAGGAACCACGAAAATCGTAGCGATGGTGGGTCAAAAAAATGAGTTTGGGAAAGTAGAAATTTTAAGCATTGGTAAATCAAAGTCTTTGGGTGTTCATCGGGGGGTAGTCAATAACATTACCCAGACGATACAATCCATACAACAAGCAACCATTGAGGCGGAGTCAAAATTAGGCTTAAAAATAGATGAAGTGGTTGTTGGTATTGCAGGTCAGCACATAAGAAGCTTACAGCATAGTGATTACATCACGCGCCCCAATGCAGACGAAGTCATAAACGAGGAAGACATCGATAAACTCATCAATCAAGTACATAAGTTGGTGATGCTACCGGGAGAAGAAATTCTTCATGTTTTGCCTCAAGAATTTAAAGTAGACGGTCAGGCTGAAATAAAAGAACCCATCGGTATGTACGGGGGACGATTAGAAGCAAACTTCCATGTTGTTGTAGGTCAAGTATCTTCTATCCGAAACATTGGTAGATGCATCAAAAGCGCGGGCCTCAACATGGGTAAAATAACGCTAGAGCCATTGGCTTCATCGGATGCGGTTTTAAGCCAGGAAGAAAAAGAAGCTGGTGTAGCCTTGATAGATATTGGAGGAGGAACCACAGATTTGGCAATTTTTAAAGATGGAATCATACGTCACACTGCCGTAATACCTTTCGGCGGAAATGTCATCACAGAAGACATAAAAGAGGGCTGTTCAATCATTCACAAACAAGCAGAACTGTTAAAAGTAAAATTTGGATCTGCATGGCCAGGAGAAAACAAAGACACAGAAATCGTTTCTATACCGGGATTACGTGGGAGAGATCCAAAAGAAATTTCTTTAAAAACCCTCTCAAAAATCATCAACGCACGCGTGGTTGAAATTATTGAACAAGCGTTTTTAGAGATAAAAAATTATGGTCACGAAGAGCAAAAAAAGAAGCTGATAGCGGGAATCGTACTCACCGGTGGTGGCAGTCAATTGAAGCACTTGAAACAGCTGGTTGAGTATATAACGGGTATGGATACCCGAATAGGTTTCCCGAATGAGCATTTGGCAGGAAATTCTGATAGTGCTACAACAAGTCCTATGTATGCAACTGCTGTAGGATTGTTGATGAATGCCCTAGAGAATGGGAATAGCATCAGTGCAACAGAGAAAGAGCCCACATCAGAAGAAGTGGAGACAGAAGAAAATATTGATGTAGCTGCTCCAAAAATTACCGTGGACATAACAGAAGATCGTAAAACGATTTTAGAGAAATGGTCCGATAAGTTTAAAGAGTTTTTAGATAAAGCATAATTGTATTCGTATGGAAGAATTATCAAATCCCATCAGTTTTGACCTCCCCAAGAATAGAAGCAATGTCATAAAGGTAATTGGCGTTGGAGGAGGAGGAAGCAATGCCATCAATCACATGTTCCAGCAAGGGATTGTGGGTGTTGACTTTGTGGTCTGTAACACAGATGCTCAAGCCCTTGAAAAGAGTGGTGTACCGATAAAAATACAATTAGGAGCCTCCTTGACAGAAGGTTTAGGAGCTGGAGCCAATCCTGATGTAGGCAGACAAGCTGCACAGGAAAGTTACGAAGAGCTAAAAACCCTTTTGTCCACCCAAACAAAAATGATTTTTATCACTGCAGGTATGGGCGGTGGCACAGGAACAGGGGCAGCACCTATCTTAGCCAAAATGGCAAAGGAAATGGATATCCTCACTGTAGGTATTGTTACCATGCCCTTTCAGTTTGAGGGTAAAATACGTTTGGAACAAGCCCAGCGCGGGTTAGAAAATCTAAAAAATAATGTAGATGCCCTTATTGTCATCAACAACAATAAGCTTCGTGAAGTTTATGGAAACCTTGGTTTTAAAGCGGGCTTCTCTAAAGCCGATGAGGTTTTAGCCACCGCAGCCAGAGGTATAGCCGAAGTAATTACACATCACTACACACAAAACATTGATTTAAAAGACGCAAAAACAGTATTGACAAATAGCGGTTCAGCCATTATGGGATCTGCAACAGCTAGCGGTGCTAATCGTGCGCAAGAGGCAATAGTTAAAGCCCTTGATTCTCCCCTGCTAAACGACAATAAAATTACAGGATGTAAAAATGTGTTACTCCTGATTGTTTCGGGCACGGAGGAGATTACCATAGATGAAATCGGAGAAATAAATGACTTTATACAGACTGAGGCTGGAAACAACACCAACATTATTATGGGGGTGGGTGAAGATGAAAGTTTAGATAAAAGCATTTCGGTAACTATAATTGCTACAGGATTTAATTCAGATCAACAGCATGAAATTGTAAATACGGAAGCTAGACGTGTCATTCATTCTTTAGAAGAAGATCAGTCTTTGGTGCAAGATCTTATTCAGCCCGAGCCGATCGCTGTAATTCCTCAAACTCCTGTTGAGGAGGAAAAAGTTCAACCCATTGTAAAGTATACGCTAGAGGAGGACGAATCGGTAGACGAAGTTAAAAATGAAATAGAAGAAGAGAACCCTCTAATTGCATTGACACAAGAAATCTTGAGTATGGATGTGAATTATACTCTTGTTGCGCCCGAAAAACAAAATATAATTGAACCTGAACCCATAAATGAAGTTGTTTTAGAGTCGATAGAGGAAGAGGAATTTATTTTCAATGATATTACTGCAAGCCTAAGAGATATCGAGGTTATCGATCCTGAAATGGTTAAAGCAGAAGAGGAAAACCAGATCACATTTAATTTTGATCTTCCTATAGTGGAAGAGCCCGTTGTTTCTGAGTCTCCTGTCAGCGAAGCCATGGCAGAAGAGGCCGTTGTTTTTCAATTGGAAGAAACGCCAACGCAAGCCGACCCAGTTCTAGAAACTCCTGAATCTTTTGAGGGAGAGATCACTTTAAAAACACCTGAGGCAGAAACCGATCCGATCGTTGAAGCTAAGGAGGAAGAAAAAATAGAACAACCCGAACAAAAACAAACGCCTTCAGATCATCCTTTTGATCAGACGATTCGTGAAAGCATTCAATTGCAGAACGAAAAGCGAAAAGAGCAATTAAAACAATTCAACTATACCTTCAAAAATAATTTGAATCGCATAGAAGAAATGGAGAAGCAGCCTGCTTACAAACGGTTAGGGTTTGATTTAGAAGAACCTTCACAAGAAAAGTCATCGTCTACACTTTCGCTTGACAAGGACAGCAATGATGAAATTCAATTGCGTTCAAACAATTCATTTTTACACGATAATGTTGATTAATCTATGGGAATTTTAAACAATTTAACAAACGAAATAAAGGATGCCATGCGCGCCAAAGACAAGCTAAAGCTAGAGGCATTGCGCTCCATTAAATCAGCAGTCATGTTGCAGCAAACCCAAGCGGGTGCCGGAAATGAGTTGAGTGATGAAGATGAAATTAAATTGGTGCAAAAATTGGTAAAACAAAGACGGGACAGTGCTACGATCTTTAGAGAGCAAAACCGCCCCGATTTAGCAGAACCAGAAGAGGCACAGGCCGAAGTGATAGCTGCTTTCTTACCGCAGCAGCTCACCCAAGAAGAAATAACATCAATCGTAAAAGAAATTGTTGAAAACACAGGCGCTAGTGGCATGAAAGATATGGGAAAAGTTATGGGAATGGCTTCCAAACAAATGGCAGGGAAAGCCGATGGGAAAACTATATCTACAGTAGTGAAATCTCTACTGAGTTAAATTTAACCTTTCAGTTTATACGATCCTTCAGCCCTAAGTTGAAGGATTTTTATTTTTTAGGAGAACGCCCTTTCCACCACATGGCCAGGATAGAACCGGACACATTCATCCAAGGACCGAAAATTGATGCAGCCAAGCCCAAGGTAGAAACACGACCCAACTCAACCGCAATTCCTGACGCCAATCCACCATTTTGCATGCCCACCTCAAAAGCAATTGTTCGGCACTCTTTTTCAGGCATACCCATTAATCGCGTCCCCCAGTAGCCCATTAAGTACCCGACTCCGTTATGCAAAACGGCTGCGAAAAATAATGAGATGCCAATGGTAAGCAAAAACGCATGACCGTTTGCTGTAATGATCATAATGATGAGTAAAATTGCTGCCATCGAAACTTTCGGTAATATTAAAAATATACCTCTCGCTTTTTCTTTGATAAAATGATTGAGTACGACCCCTAAAACAACAGGTAGAATAACCATTTTAAAAATACTAAACATCATTTCCAGTTGATTGATTGGAATCAATTCTCCGGCATACAGCTTCATCAAAAGAGGGGTAGCAAAAGGGGCGATTAAAGTAGATACAGTCGTAAGCGTAATGGACAATGCAACATTGGCTTTTGCCAAATAGGCCATCACATTCGAGGCAAGTCCCCCCGGGCAAGATCCAATAAGAATTACTCCTGCTGTAATCTCTGGTGGGAATTGGAAAATTATTCCAAGGCAATACCCTATCAAGGGCATAATGGTAAACTGGCAAATGAGACCGACAAGGACTGCTTTCGGCATTTTTATGACATTCCCAAAATCCGATAAACCCATGGTTGTTCCCATGCCAAACATGATGATTTGTAACAGAGGAACAATGAGCTGTTTGGTTTCAAAAGTATTCCATTGCATAACAAGCTTTGGATACGAGAGTGAAAAGCTAACGGCTGCCAGAACTAAAAAAGTAAACGAGAAACTGGATGTGGTTTTATACCGTCGAAACAACAGGGCTAACCCTAAAAAAAATAGACATAAAATTTGACTCATTGCTTAAATCCCGAAATATAGGATACATTTCAAGATGCCTTAAAACGTATTTTTATAGGTTTATTTACTAAAATAAAAATTTATCTCAGAGCATTAATTTTCTTTAATTCTATTTCTTAGGTGTAGAATTTATTTCTTTTTGTTTACAGGAGTTGATCCGTCGTTTGTTTTCTTGGGTCGTCTTACCCCATAACTTCGCTTAAAGATCTTTCCTCTTTTTGTTTTTTTATCTCCTTTTCCCATAACAAAACGGTTTAAGATTAGTCGTCACAGTGATAGCTTCCAAAGCCATCACAGATTCCAGAATTCAATGTAGTTTCACCGCAAGTGCATTCATTTTCCATAACTTTCTTTTTTTCAATAAGTTACAAAAAATAAATGCATTTTCAAAATTTTTAGAAAAGGAGGTGTTAAACCGGGTCTTAGATTTGAAGTCAATCTCCCTTTAATTTTAATGTCCTTTTCTTTGAAATTCCTCCTTTTTAGGGAGGGGTTTTTAAAGGATAATATGTGTACATTTGCAGCAATAAAATCACGCATATAAGCCGAAAGAGGTGATTTTTAGTTTACCGCTTTATTCATTCTTTTGAATGAAAATAACATAAAAATGGCCCAGTAGTTCAACTGGATAGAATATCAGATTTCGGCTCTGAGGGTTAGGGGTTCGAATCCTCTCTGGGTCACTTTTTTATTATATTATGCAGGGTTTAGCAGGATTGTTGCCCTGCTAGTTCCCTTAGATTTCACCGTTATATTTGATCATGATCGAATTGTGTAACCGCTGACATGAGCTGCTGCCAGATATAGATTTATCTAACATCTCATTCAGTATAGATGAAAATTATTCACCTCCAACTTATAAAGAGTCATAAGATAAGGAATTATTATCCAGAGATGATGTCCGCAGCTCTATCTCTATGTGTAACGGTATCCTCATACCGCTCCTCCATCGCTGCCTTCTGCTCATGATACCCGCGCTCTTTGAGCTCGTTTAACAATTCATTAATTGTTTTCGAAACTCAGGAAAACCCTCTCCTCAAAATTTTTAAGAATTTGGAATTTTTACAAGGGAAGTGTTTTCCGCTATCATCAACATATTTACTCCAAAACGTTTGTCGTTATATAATTTTAATTCTGTTAACTATTATTTTATTGTTTGCTAAGGTTAGGGTAATTTTTGTTTTTTTTTATTAATCGAAATTTGTTTAATAAAATGAAAAAAGCCAAAATAAATCAAGTCTATCATAACTATGCATTAGCATTGTTATTCTTATTTCCATTATTTTTTTTAACAAGAGGTTCTATAGTTTACAGGATCAATTTATTTGAATATCCATCCTTATTTTCGTTTTTCCAAGTATTGAATTTTTTAGGAGATGGATGGATGTTAATCATTATTTTCTTTTTTCTCTTAATCTATCGAAAAATTAAAAAGGGTAAGGGATTTCATAAAGAAATCTTTTCCTACCTGATTAGTGTTTTATTGATGTTCATTTTTGTGAGTATTTTAAAGCAAGGTATTTATCCAATGGCAGCTCGACCTATTGCATTCTTTGAGAATATTCCCTCAGATTGGAATCCAGAGGAATTTAAAATAGTTTTTCATCAAAGACGTTCTTTTCCATCTGGTCATACTACAACAGCAGCCGCACTAGGATTTTTTATGATGCGGTTTTGTAAAACAAAATTTTTACGCATGGGCCTGTTTTCTCTAATTCTTCTCGCTGGATTTTCACGAGTTTTCCTGTTCCAACATTTTATCCAAGATGTAATCGCTGGCTTATTTATTGGCTTATTTTGTGTTGGCGTAGTTAATCAAATTTCTTTTTCTAAGAAAAAACTACTCATGAAAAAAAAGGCTATACTATCTCAAAAGTCGCTCGCTAAACAATGAATATTTTCTTTGATTATCTCTACAAGACTCCCGTACAGAGAATTTTATTTTTTGGTTCTCTTTTGTATTTAGGTTTCTTATGGACACATCCTATTTATATTCTTGATGAATCGATGTTTACTGAAGCTGCTAGAGAAATGTTAATTTCTGGAAACTGGTGGATCCCACACTTTAATGGAGAACTTTTTGTAGATAAACCTCCTCTACAATATTATTTTATGTTGCTAGGCTTTAAAATTTTTGGAACAAATGCTTTTGGTGCTCGTTTTTTTTCAGGTTTTATAGGACTTGTATTGTTAGTGGAAACCTATCGATTTTGTAAGTTATTTTTATCTGAAAAAATCGCAAAAACTACCTTATTAATATTAATGAGTAGTTTCTTTTTTGTCCAACAATTTCAACTTGCTGTTCCAGATCCTTATTTGATCAGCTTTTGCTGCTTTGGACTTTTTTCATTTTATCGTTATTATCAAAATAGAAACTATCGAGATATTATTCTTTGTTATTTCTTTTTAGGTATTGGTGTTCTTGCAAAAGGTCCTGTTGCTATGGTGCTTCCAGGGATTTCTATTGGTCTTTTCCTTATTCAGCAAAAAAAAATAAAGCAGGTTTTGTCTTTTTACCCTTTTTTAGGTTGTATAGGAATTATCTTAATCGCACTTCCGTGGTTTTGGAAGGTACATGAATCCACAAATGGTGAATGGACCAGAGGGTTCATTATGACCCATAATGTGGGACGATTTACTAATGCGATGGAAGGGCACGGTGGACCATTTGTGTTGACCATAGGTTATGTTTTGTTGGGCTTACTTCCATTTAGTTTTTTTCTGCCACAAGCTTTTATTCAACTTAGAAACGAAAAACATCAGTTGTTGCATTTTGCATCTATAGTTGTAATAACTTTTATACTTTTCTTTGGTTTTTCAGCAACTAAACTGCCTAACTACACTATGCCGTGTTATCCCTTTTTAGCTGTTTTAATCGCTTATTATATTGAGAAAGGCCATTCAACATTTGAAAATAAATATTCTCGTTGGAATTTGAGTCTCCTAAGTTTTTTATACCTGGTTTTACCCTTTATTGTTTTTATTGGCTTTAATCAAGATGATAATTTAAAATCACTTTCTTATCTAGCTATCACCTTTTTACCCGCAACACTATGGATTTTATCTGGTAGTATCCGCGCTTGGAAAGCAAAAATTCGAACAATTGTTCCATATTTTGTTTTGGCTGGGTGGTGCACTCAAATACTCCTCTTTGGGTGGGCTTATCCAAAGATAAATGAAACAAATCCAGTTACAACGGTTAAAAACATCATTGGACAAGATGCTAAAATTGTTGTTTATCAAAGAATGGATCGAGCATTCCCCTTTAATTTTCAACGCATTTTTCCAGTAGTAAACAATCTTAGTCAACTTGATGATTTCTTAAGTAGAAACCCGTCTTTTTATGTTTTAACCAATAGTAGAAATACAGACCTACTAGATAAGCATTCACAATTAGTTAAAATACATCATAAAAAATCACCTTTCGAATACCATATAACCAAGTTGTATAAACAAAAAAATAATTAGTTTGATTTATAACTATGGAATTTTCATTTATGTAAACAGCGATAATTGAAAATAAATCCCTGTTTATTAAAAGGCTTTTTTATCATAACCTATGAACTCTCGATTTGTCTTATCACGAACCCTTTCAGTAGCATCACTACCCATGAATAGAAAAAAACCGCTGAGATTGAAAAAAATAAGTTCGCGAAAATTCACTTTTTTATTCTACTTTAAATCATGAGGAACGGATTTTTTTCTTTCGCTAAACAGCAGCTGTACAACCCCATTAGAAACCGAGTAAAAAGAGGGAAAGAGTGGGTTGCCCATGGCTATTTCGTTTTTAAAAAACAGCACGAAAACTATGTGTTGCCATCACCCGAACGAAGAAACCAAAGCAAAAAGCGAAAACTTTTGTTTGTTGGAAGCGGAAAATCGGCCTTAGAACACATCAACCACGACCTTTCTAATGTAGAGGTGCTAACGGTTAATAATTCGATAAAAGCTTTTTCAAAAAAGGTTGCTTTTTATTTGTGTTCCACCGACTTTCCGAATGAAAGAAAACCCAAGCCCAGTCAATATGGCGAATTAATCCTAAAGCCGAAATACTTTTATCATGTGCTTTCTCATGCCCAATACCATCGGCTTTCTTTTCGTCCTCATGTTGGAAAAACCATTTTTCTCGATGGCCTTTATTGGGCCATGGCAAAAGGATTTGATGAAATTTATCTCCTAGGATTTGATCACGATTACAATCCGAAACGAGTTGAAAAATGGGATGGAAAGCACATTGGAAATGACGAAAAACTAAAGCAAATTTTTACGGGAAAAGACGAAGAGCCCGATGCTTTTTATGGTCAAAATACTCCCGACCCGCTTCGCCATGGAAAGCACAATCTGGCGAACATGTTTGTCGATGCAAAAACCCATGCTGAGGAATACGGATGTCGCATAATCAATATTTCGACTCGAAAAGGGGGCATCGAGGTTTTTGACCGGGAAAAAACAATTTTGTAAAAAACGTCTGTGCTTCTAGTATCCGTCGCTCGTACACCTGTGTTCGCTTGCTTGTGAGACCTTCAGATGTGTCATGACATCTCTAGGATCTTCCTCCAATCTTCAGCTGCGCAACCTCACCACGATCTCCTATATTTTTTTATATTTTACACATGGAAGCTATTAACATTATAGCTTTGATATTCATTGCAACTGTTGCCAATGCTATCTACGGATCATGGAAGATAAGACACATGATAAAGGAATACTAAAAGGACCCATTTGGTAACGCTAGAGTTGATAATCCAGCCACCAAGGCTGTAATGGGGATAATCCTCTCTGGGTCACTTTTTTTTATGCCTTAACCATTTCATTTTGTACATTGCTGGAAAACAATTTGCAATGCGCATTTTCTTCAAAGCCGTTTTATTTCTCCTTTTCTTTGGCTGTAGCCAGTCAAAACAAAATCTTAAAAACAACGCTATAGCAACCGCCCATCCACTGGCAACACAAGCGGGTGAGCAGATGTTTGCCCTGGGGGGTTCTGCAGCCGATGCGGCAGTGGCAGCAGCATTTACTCTTGCTGTTGTAGAGCCAAGTATGAGCGGTCTTGGGGGGCGTTTACAAGCCATATACACTTCAGAAAACGGAACAGTTAAGGGAATTGACGCGTCAACAGAAGTTCCCGCTGCCTATGTCCATAGCACGGAACGTCACCGTTATGGTTATTCTACCATAGCCATCCCTGGGGTTGTAGCAGGATTGCTTGAATTGCACGGTCAAGAAGGGGTTTTACCGCTTGAACAAGTTATGGCACCTGCCATAAATCATGCAGAAAATGGGTTTTTAGTGTTGCCAGGAGAAGCAGCTAGACAAGCAAAGGTAGTTGATCAATTGGCCGAATTTGAAGGCAGCAAAAAATATTTTTTGACCAAAGATGGAAGCCCTCTACCGGCTGGATATATGTTTTTGCAAAAGGATTTGGCTGGTGTATTAAAACGAATCGCTCAAGAGGGTCATAAAGGATTTTATGAGGGGGAAACAGCGGCATTGATGGTAAGTGATTTACAAGCCAATGGTAGCATCATCACTTTAGAGGATTTAAAAAACTATAAAGCTTTGCCGGCGAAAGTTTTGGACGGAGACTATAGAGACTATTCCGTAAAATCTTTGTACTTGCCTTCTTTTGGTGCGATTACCATACAGATTCTTCAGGGGCTTAATGCATTGCCTGCTTTTAAAAAGGGGGACTCAGAATGGGCGGCTGTTCTTGGGGAGATTACCCAAAAAGCATATGAAAATAGGAGAAAACAAGATGATCCAGACAGTCTAAAGATGATATTATCCAAAGAAAGTGCTGAAAAAATTGCCTTAGGTGCATCCCCTAAAAAAGCGCTGGTAAATGATTTTATTCCCCCGCGAGCGTGGCAAGTGGCTATGGGACATACAACCCATTTAAGTGCTGCGGATGCTTCTGGTAGAGTTGTTTCACTGACACAAACAGTGGGTCCAAATATGGGTTCTAAGGTGGCCTCTCCGGGGCTTGGGTTTTTATACGCCGTAACTTTAGGCGGTTATTTGGGTCAATACCAACCCGGTGATAGAGCAAATTCTCATATCTCACCCACACTTTTATTGAAGGACAATAAAGTCCATTTGGCTATAGGAGCGGCTGGGGGAAGCAGAATTCCAACCTCTATCACACAAGTTACGCAACGCTATTTGGACGAGAAATGGCCCTTAGCAGAAGCATTGGCTTTGCCCAGAATTTATCCAAATGCAGACACGCTTTTGCTTGAAAAACATCCCGGATTACAATGGCCTGAGGGGACAGAAGCGGCACTAGATGCAATAGGAAAACCCTATAAGTACATCACCGAGCCGGCTAGATTTGGACGAGTCCATGCCATTGCACTCGATACCCTAAACCAGCGTTGGATTGGAGCTGCTGATCCGGATTGGGAAGGAACATCAAGCCAATAAGAACGTTTTGATCGGGTTAAAAAGCTATTTTACGTTTTGAGTATGCAATGATAAGTAGTAAATTGCTCTTGTAAATTTAATTGAATGAAACCTATAAACATCATCCTTTGTTTCGCCTTATTATTCTTTATAATCAGTTGTTCAGGTTCCTCTTCGGCAGAAAAAGCCAAAGAGCTCGCGCCCGGGGTATACCAACAAGGCAGTTGGATTTTTGACATGAAAGAATTGCCCAATGGGAAGGACATTATTCCTTTTTATACCATTGGGACGCTATCAACTAATGTAATTCGCTCCGTATCCACTGACGGACAACAATTGCCATTGGAAATGGGTGTTTCAATCTATTTTAAACTTGGAAAAAAAGGAGAAGACAAAAACAAGATAGTAGGAGGATATTTTGAGTCTACAGCAACCAATCCTGAATATTTTAATTTTCCACGTTGTTTGAGTGTTTGTCCTGTGAATGTTGAGATTATTGATGCTCAAGGCGGAGTAAACACCTCTAAGGCAACCTATTCTCGCCCCAATAATTTCAAAATGGATATGGAAGATTTGGTTTTAGCAGATTTAGTGCAGCAAAAACAACGCATCCGTTTGCGTATTCCGGTTTCAATCAATAAACAAAATACGACTTTTGAGTGGTTTGAATTTGACTTTACAGACTTTACGGCAGAGTTAAACGATTAATCAACCGCTTTTAAACTTAAATCTAAATTTTTCGCAGAGTGTGTAAGTGCTCCTAGTGAAACATAATCTACTCCTGTTTCAGCAATGTCGACTATGGTTTCTGCAGTAATGTTCCCAGAAGCTTCCGTATCAATTTTATTTTCGATCATTGTAAGTGCTTCTCGGAGTTGACGAGGAGGCATGTTGTCTAATAATAATCGATGAATCCAATCAAAGGCCAAGCACTCCTCTACCTCTTCTAGGGTTCTTACTTCGACAATGACAGGTAGTGAAAGTTTATTTTTTTTTAGGTAGGCATGGGTACGATTTAAAGCGTTGGCTACAGAGCCTGCAAAATCGATGTGGTTGTCTTTTAGCATGATCATATCAAATAACCCCATTCTATGATTGATCCCCCCCCCAATACGAACAGCCCATTTTTCAGGATAGCGAAAATTGGGTGTCGTCTTACGGGTGTCTAATAAACGACAAGCTGTGTGGTTTATTTTATTTGCTAGACGATGGGTTAAGCTAGCAATTCCGCTCATGCGTTGCATGCAATTCAAAACAAGCCGTTCTGTGGCCAATAGATCCAATTGAGGACCTTCTACCGTAAAAACGACATCCCCAGGAGTAACTTCTTTCCCCTCTTTTAGATGGTGAGTAATTTTAAAATCAGCATTCTTTTTTTGAAATATAATTTCTGCCAATTCCACACCTGCAATGATTCCTGGCTCCTTGACCAAGAGTGCTGCCTTACTTCTTTTTTGATTGTCCAGGCAAGCCAAGCTACTGTGATCCCCATCTTGGATGTCTTCCAACAACGCATTTTCGATGAAATGATCGATTTCTTTTTGGTATGTTTTATAGAACGTTTTCGGCATAATCGTTGTTGTAAAAAACTCCTTTATTTTCTCTTATTTGACGTGCTTGATTGATGAGGACATAGGCTACGCTGACCATATTTCTCAGTTCACACAACTTTGCAGTCAGCTTATTGTTGTTGTAAAGATGTAGGGTCTCATGATAAAGATTTTCCAGCTCTTGACTGGCCTGTTCTAACCCTTTTGTTGTTTTAAAAATCCCCGCTTTTTTTGTCATGATGGTCTTTAGTCTATGGATCAAAAGCCGTGTTTTTTCATAAGAAAGATCTGCATCAAATTCTTGTCCATCCCATTCGGGAATGGATTCGTAAAAGGCAATTGATAAATCTATTTCTTCTAGGGTTTTCTTTGAATCCAAGGCTGCTCTGTGTGAAAAAACGATGGATTCAAGCAAAGAATTTGAAGCGAGTCGATTGGCACCGTGTAAGCCTGTATGGCTGCATTCGCCTATAGCATAAAGACTTTCCATGGATGTTTTTGCATTCGAATCTACTTCGATGCCACCACAACTGTAATGTGCAGCGGGAACAACGGGAATGCCCACTTTTTCAGGATCTATCCCCAAAGAACGGCAGGTTTTGTAAATCATAGGGAAGTCTTCTTGGAATTTCCCTTTTTTAAAATGAGTCGTATCCAAGTAAACGTGATCTAATTCATCGTTGAGTATTTCTTGTGTTATTGCTCTTGCAACAATATCTCTGGGGGCTAAATCTGCTCTGGTGTCATAGTTTAGCATAAATGCCTCTCCGCGTTTATTTTTCAGTAAGCCACCTTTGCCGCGAACAGCTTCGGTGATGAGAAATGTTTCGTTCTCAACTTTTGGGTACAAAGCAGTAGGGTGAAATTGTATGTAGGGTAAATTTTTCAAGAGTACTTTGGCACGATAAGCAGCCCCTAAGCCATCTGCCGTAGCCCCTTCTGGATTGGTGGTGAAAGAGTACAACTGTCCTGCTCCCCCTGTAGAAAGTACGGTAATCTTGGAAGTAATTTTTATGATCCTTTCATCTAGGGTTGAAATGATGTATGCTCCGTAACATCTTTTATGGGATTCTTTGGTGTGATGGTCAGTGATCAAATCCACCAAAAAATGATTTTCTAGGTAGTGGATGTTGTCCATTGATTTGATCTTTTCAATCAATGCACGTTGAATTTCCATGCCCGAAGAATCTTTGTGATGTACGATTCGATTTTCAGAATGTCCCCCTTCTTTTCCAAGATCCAGTTTATCTTTCTTTTTTGTATCAAAGCTAGTGCCCCATTCAATCAGCTCTTGTAAACGGTCATTGCCTTCTTCAACAACAAATTGAATCACGGTTTTATTTCCTTGAAGATCCCCTGCCACCCAGGTGTCTTCAATGTGTTTTTCAAAAGAATCTTTTTTAAAGTTAGAAACTACAGCAATCCCCCCTTGTGCATAGCGGGTATTTCCTTCATTGAGGATGTCTTTACAAATTAGGGTTATGTTCGTTTTGGGTGAGAGCGTTCCTAATTTTATGGCATACGACAGTCCTGATATGCCGGTACCAATAACGAGAACGTCTGTATGCATGGATTAACGAATTTTAAGCATTCGTTCAATTGGATTGCGTGCTTTTTCAATCAATTCTGAATCCAAAATAATTTCTGGCAATTCGTGTTCCAGACACAAGTATAGCTTTTCTAGTGTGTTGAGTTTCATAAAAGCACATTCACTGCAGGCACAGGTATCATCTTCTACAGGTGCAGGAATAAATGTTTTTTCTGGACACTTCTTTTGCATTTCATGAAGTATCCCAGCTTCCGTGGCAACTATAAATTCTGTTGCAGAATCTGTTTGAACAAAATTCAAAAGACCTGAAGTGCTTCCGATGTAATGAGCAATATCCAATATTTGACTTTCACTTTCTGGATGTGCAATAAATTTAGCTTTGGGATGAGCTTTAGAAAGGGCTATGATTTTTTCAAATGAAAAAGCCTCATGCACGATGCATGCGCCATCCCATAAGATCATGTCTCTTCCGGTCTCTTTTATCAAATATCGTCCAAGGTTTTTATCCGGAGCGAAAATAATTTGTTGCCCTTCTGGAATGGAATCAATTACTTTTTTTGCGTTACTGGAGGTACATACAATATCACTAAGTGCTTTTATCTCTGCAGAACAGTTGATGTAGGTTACCACTATGGCTTCCGGGTAGAGTGCTTTAAAAGCGGCAAAGTCAGCGGGAGGACAAGAATCCGCTAAAGAACAACCGGCTTTTAAATCTGGAAGGAGGACTTTTTTTGTAGGATTGATGATTTTTGCAGTTTCAGCCATGAAGTGGACTCCCGCAAAAACAATAATATCTGCTTCTACTTTTTCTGCAGCTTTTGCCAAGTAGAGGCTGTCGCCTAAATAGTCAGAAAGCTCTTGAATGCTATCGTTTTGATAATAATGTGCCATCAAAACCGCATTTTTCTCTTTTAAGAGGTTTTTAATGGCAGGCACCAGTTCTTCTTTTGGGGGAACAGGAAGATGAAGATATCCTTTGTGTTTAAGATTAGATACCGCTTTGGTTTTTTCCAAATTTGGATTGTCTAGCATTGCTGATAATACGTTTAAACAAAAATAAGGAATTTCCCATTTAAATGCTTGTAGATAGCATTACATCTCTTTTTTTTTTAAACAATAAATTCTAAAAATCAACGTTATCTATATGCTCAGTAATTTTTACATCATTTAAAGCTTTAAAATTAGCAGAACATGAAACAACTCTACGCTCTAATCCTTACAGGATTATTCTTTGGAATCGCAAATATCCAAGCGCAAACTACGGATAACCCCTGGTTAATTACAGCCGGTTTAGGCGCTATTGATTTAGAGGAAACTTTTATTGCTAATACAGGCAGTACTTATCAAGGTGCAGACTTGTCATTTTCTGAAAACTCAAGTATAGGAGTCCCTTCTTTAGGGGTATTCAGGAGAATTGCAGGTGGACTCTCTTTAGGGGGGCAATTTGCTTACAACAACATAAATAAAGTAGATTCAGATGAGCTGTTAGAGTATTTTGCAGCTGCTGGAATCCTTAAATACGGACTAGGAATAAACAAAGGGATTTCCCCGTACATAAAGGCGGGATATGGATTGACCGTAAAAAATGGATTGGAAGGAGATTTTGATCTATCGAGAAGCATGTCGCGCACGTATCTTGGTAGTTTTGGTGTGAACATAAAACTAGGCGATCGTTTTGGCGCCTTTTTAGAAACCAATTACAAGACATCTACAGAAAGAAATTTTGGAAATCACTTTAATCATGTCGTTGGGTTTTCATACGGTCTTGGTTCAAAAGATTCAGACAAAGACGGTATCATTGATGAAAAGGACAAATGTCCTGAAGTCCCTGGCTTAAAAGAATATGACGGATGTCCCGATACTGACGAAGACGGTTTGCCCGACAATGAAGACGATTGCCCAGAAGAACCCGGAACCAAAGAAATGAACGGATGTCCAGATCAAGATGGCGATACTGTTGCGGATAAAGACGATGAATGTCCCGAAGAAGCCGGTTTGGTAGAATTAAACGGTTGCCCTGATGCTGATGAGGATGGAATAGCAGACAAAGACGACGAATGTCCTGAAGAAGTTGGAGATGCTGAAAACAAGGGATGTCCTTGGCCAGATTCTGATAATGACGGGGTATTGGATAAAGACGATGCTTGCCCAGAAGAAGCAGGGGACGATGCTAGCGGTTGTCCATCTATTTCTCCAGAAACACTAGAAGCCTTAAATAAATTAGGTGTAGATATAAAATTTGCTGCTGAGAGTGCAAAAATCATGGGTAAAAAAATACTTGGTACATTAGACGAAGTAAAGCAAACTTTATTGGATCAGCCAACGATACATATTGTAATCGAAGGCCATGCTTCATCCGATGGGGGAGAGGAATACAATCAAGAGTTATCCGTTCAGCGCGCTAATGCAGTTCGAGATTACCTAATTAGCAATGGAATTGATGCATCTCGATTAGACGCTGTTGGTTATGGGGAGACCCGTCCAAAAATGGAAGGAGACTCTCCAGAAGCTAGCGCAAAAAACAGAAGAGTAGAATTCAGTCCAAAACAATAGATTAAGATACATTTTACATAAAAAAAGGGTTGATGTACATCAACCCCTTTTTTATGCTGTAGTGTTTTTCTTATGAATGCTTTAGTTTTTTTATGGTAGCGATAGGGTCGTCAGATTTAAAAACAAAACTGCCTGCGACCAAAACATCAGCGCCTGCTTCTGTAAGCGCATTGGCATTTTTATCCGTAACTCCACCGTCAATTTCAATCAAAGTAGAGGCCTTTTTCTCCTGAATCAATTGTCTCAATTGTTTTACTTTATTGTAGGTATTTTCAATAAATGATTGTCCTCCAAAACCAGGATTTACACTCATCAGGCAAACCAAATCAATGTCCTGTATGATGTCTTCTAACAGTTGTATTGGAGTATGGGGATTAAGGGCAACCCCTGCTTTCATGCCGCATGACTTAATTTTTTGAAGGGTGCGGTGCAAGTGTGTACAAGCTTCATAGTGTACCGTAAGTAATGCTGCGTTTAATGCTGCAAATTCTTCGATATAGCGATCGGGATCTACAATCATTAAATGGACATCCAGTGGTTTTTTAGCATGTTGACCAATCGCTTTTAATACAGGCATGCCAAAGGAAATATTGGGAACAAATACGCCGTCCATAATGTCGATATGGAACCAGTCGGCTTCACTGCTGTTTATGAGTTCACAATCCCGCTGAAGATTTGCAAAATCAGCGGCCAGTACGGAGGGAGCAATTTTTTTTGTCATAGGTTCAAAGATAAAAAAAAGCAACCGTTAGGTTGCTTTTATATTTACCCCAAATAGGTTTTTAGGATTTTACTTCTAGAGGTGTGTTTTAAACGACGAATGGCTTTTTCCTTTATTTGTCGAACACGTTCACGTGTAAGATCAAAGGTTTCACCGATTTCCTCTAAGGTCATCGCATGCTGATCTCCTAGCCCAAAATAAAGACGAACAACGTCAGCCTCTCTAGGGGTTAGGGTTTCTAATGCACGTTCAATTTCTGTTTTCAAAGACTCATGTAAAAGTGTACGGTCTGGGTTGGGAGATTCCCCACTGTTCAGTACATCGTAAAGGTTAGAATCTTCACCTTCGACCAAAGGAGCATCCATCGATACGTGTCTTCCAGAATTTTTCAGAGATTCTTTAACATCGTTGATGGTCATGTCCAACTCCTTTGCAATTTCTTCCGCGGAAGGAGCTCTTTCATGTGCTTGCTCTAGGAAGGCATAGGTTTTGTTAATTTTATTAATGGATCCAATCTTGTTTAAGGGTAAACGAACAATTCGAGATTGCTCCGCCAAGGCTTGAAGAATCGACTGGCGTATCCACCATACTGCATATGAAATGAATTTAAACCCTCGAGTTTCATCAAAACGTTTTGCCGCTTTGATAAGGCCTAAATTTCCTTCATTGATTAAATCAGGTAAGGTCAACCCCTGGTTTTGATATTGTTTTGCAACCGAGACGACAAAACGCAGATTCGCTTTTGTGAGTTTTTCCAAAGCGATTTGATCTCCTGCTTTTATTCGCTGTGCCAGTTCTACTTCTTCTTCAGCAGTAATTAGATCTACTTTTCCAATTTCTTGAAGGTACTTGTCCAAAGAGGCGGTTTCTCTGTTGGTTACCTGTTTGGTTATTTTGAGTTGTCTCATGTCAATATAGTGTTCTATATATTTATACGTTGAAAAATGAAAAATGTTTCATTCGAACAAAAAAAAATCCACTCAATTGAGTGGATTTTTTTATTAAAGAAAAGAAATTTAATCCTTCTTGGGTCGGTCTTTACGCTCTGGACGAGGCAATAAAGCTTTTCGTGAAACTTTTTCTTTACGCGTTCTGGAATCTATACCGAAGTATTTTACTTCCAATACGTCGCCAAGATTAACAACATCACTTACGTTTTCAGTTCGTTCCCAAGCCAATTCACTTACGTGAAGTAGGACTTCGTTTCCTGGCGCATCATTGTATTCTACAACAGCACCAAAGTCTAACATTTTAATGACTTTTACCTCATAGGTGTTCCCAACTACGGGTTTAAATGTTATGGAATCTATTTTGGCTTCAACCATTGCAATTCCTTCAGGAGAAGTTCCTAGGATTTCAACTATTCCTTCTTCTGTAACAGGGTCTTCGTTGATTACAATCGTACATCCAGATTCTTTTTGTAGTTCCTGAATTACTTTTCCTCCAGGACCAATAAGTGCACCAATGAATTCATTTGGAATCACTCTATTGATCATTTTAGGGGCGTGTGCTTTCACGTCTGCTTGTGGTGCAGGGATAGTCTCTACCAATTTCTCCAAGATATGAAGGCGACCAAGACGGGCTTGTTCTAGTGCCTGCGTAAGGATTTCATAGCTGAGTCCTTTGATCTTTATATCCATTTGACAGGCAGTAATACCGTCTTCAGTACCGGTAACTTTAAAGTCCATGTCTCCTAAATGATCTTCATCACCAAGGATATCCGAAAGGACAGCAAACTTCTCACCATCGCTAATCAGTCCCATAGCAATTCCAGAAACAGGCTTTTTGATTTGTACACCAGCATCCATCAATGCCATGGTTCCAGAACAAACGGTTGCCATAGAAGAAGAACCGTTGGATTCTAATACTTCAGAAACAACGCGTACTGTATAAGGACAGTCTGCGGGCATAACTTTTTTCAAGGCTCTTTGGGCCAAGTTTCCGTGACCTACTTCTCTTCGTGACGTTCCACGTAGGGGACGTGCTTCTCCAGTACAGAAAGGAGGGAAGTTGTAGTGAAGGTAAAAGTTTTCTTCTCCTTGCGCAGTAGGTAGATCGATCATATTGGCTTCTCTAGAAGTCCCCAGAGTTACTGTAGCCAACGCTTGGGTTTCACCACGGGTAAAGATTGAAGATCCATGCGTAGAAGGAAGATAGTCTACCTCACACCATATTGGACGAATTTCATCCGTAGCTCTTCCATCTAAACGAATGCCTTCGTTTAATACTAAATCACGAACAGCTTTTTTCTGTGCTGCACCAAAGTATTTTGAAATAAGATCAGATTTTTCTTCTAATTCTTCTTCGCTGTATCCTTCTTTAATGCTGTCTTTTAGCGCTCCAAAGGCTTCACCTCTTTCGGATTTTGACGATGCATTTTTAGCAATTCCATAGCATTCATCGTAGGCTTTTTCAAGAATGACTTTCTCTAATTCAGCATCGTTTTCTTCTTCTTCGTAAGTACGTGTTTCTTTTTTACCTACAGCTTCTGCTAATTTTATTTGCGCTTCTATCTGGTCTTTGATGGCTGCGTGCCCAAAGGAAATGGCATCGAGCATTTCTTGCTCAGAAATTTCATCAAATTCGCCTTCTACCATAGCCACAGAGTCTGCACTTGCACCAATCATGATGTCAATGTCAGATTCCGCCAATTGTGCAGCAGAGGGGTTAATGATGAATTCCCCGTTCAAGCGCCCTACACGTGCTTCAGAAATAGGGTATTCAAATGGGATGTCTGATAATTGGATTGCAGCAGAAGCCGCCAAGCCTGCAAGGGCATCGGGCATTACCTCCTCGTCATGAGACATCAATTGGATCATCACTTGTGTTTCTGCGTGATAATCTTTTGGGAATAAAGGACGCAAAACGCGGTCAACAAGACGCATGGTTAGGATCTCCTCATTGCTAGGACGTGCTTCTCTTTTAAAGAAACCGCCAGGAAAACGACCTGCAGCTGCAAATTTTTCTCTGTAGTCTACCGTCAGGGGTAAAAAGTCTACAGGGCTCGCTTTTCGTGCAGATACAGCCGTGGCAAGCAACATACAATTGCCTGAACGAACAACAACTGAACCGTCAGCTTGTTTTGCCAGTTTCCCTGTTTCTAGGGTAATGGTTCTTCCATTAGAGAGTTGAATCTCCTGGGTAAAAGATTGTGGAATCATGTTTTTTCATTTTAATTAAACCTTGTTGTTGTGTTGTTGTTGTAGGTTACCAATGAAAAACTTGAATTCAGCTTTTATTAGCCCAATGTATTGGGCGTATAGAAAGAAATAGATTATTTACGTAAACCGAGTTCCTTAACGATAGCACGGTAGCGCGCAATGTCTTTGTTCTTTAAGTAGTCCAATAAGCTTCTTCTTTTTCCTACCAATTTAACCAATGAGCGTTCCGTATTAAAATCTTTACGATTGCTTTTTAAGTGCTCTGAAAGGTGGTTGATGCGGTAAGAGAACAAAGCGATTTGTCCTTCTGTTGAACCGGTGTTGGTTTTTGATTTTCCGTGTTTAGCGAAAATCTCTTCTTTTGTTTCTTTTGATAAGTACATGCCAATATTGTTTAAATGATTATTATGTATGCTCTTTAGCGGTGCAAATATAGTTTATTTTTTAAGATAAACGATGAAAGCCCCTTTAATTACGTAAGGGTTGGTTTTGAATCAGATCGATGTAAAGATTGATTTTACTTTTTAGATTTTTTCGATGCGTGATAAAATCCAAGAAGCCTTTTTCCAAGAGGAATTCACTGCGTTGAAAACCTTCCGGTAAATCTTTCCCCGTAGTGTCTTTTACCACACGTGGTCCTGCGAAAGCAATTAGTGCTCCGGGTTCAGAAATATTGATATCGCCTAACATGGCAAAAGAAGCTGTTGTACCTCCTGTTGTGGGGTCTGTGCACAAAGAGATGTAGGGAAGCTTGCTTTCTGCTAACTTCGCCAATTTGGCAGAAGTCTTGGCCATTTGCATCAACGAAAAAGCACCTTCCATCATACGTGCACCCCCAGATTTTGAGATGATTACAAGCGGTAAATGTTTGTCAATGGCATAGTCAATGGCTCTGGCGATTTTTTCTCCCATCACGGATCCCATAGATCCACCAATGAAATTAAAATCCATACAAGCAATCACAAGCTCTTTTCCTTGAGATTTCCCAACAGCCGTACGAATGGCATCGCTTAATTTTGTTTTTTTCTGAACGTCTTTTAAGCGATCTCCATATTTTTTTGTGTCGGTGAATTTCAGGAAATCTTTGGCTTTGATTTCAGTATTGAGCTCTTTGTAGTGGTTGCCATCAAAGAGGATTTCAAAATATTCTTTGCTTCCAATTCTTACGTGGTACTCGTCTTCCGGACTCACATAAAAGTTTTCAGCCAACTCCTGGGTTTCAACAATTTTCCCGGTCGGGGTTTTGTACCAAAGCCCTTTAGGGATGTCTTTCTTTTCTTCTGTGCGGGTCTGAATCCCCTTTTCACTTCGTTTAAACCAACTCATAATTAAATACCTTAGTTTATGCTAATGTATCTATATTGTTTAAATCCTCAAATGCTTTGATCAATCTTTGTTTAAAAGTTTGCTCTCCTAAACGCAACCATTTTCTAGGATCGTAGTGTTTTTTATTGGGTTGATCTGCTCCTTCAGGATTTCCGATTTGCGTTCTTAGGTAGTCTACCTGATCATTCATATAATCACGAATGCCCTCTGTAAATGCAAATTGAAGATCCGTGTCAATGTTCATTTTAATGACCCCGTAACCTATAGCTTCTCTGATTTCTTCTACCGTTGAACCAGAGCCTCCGTGGAAAACAAAGTCCACAGTGTTTTCAGCTACACCGTATTTTTCAGTAATGTATTCCTGAGAATTTTTTAAGATTTTTGGAGTCAACTTCACGTTTCCGGGTTTGTATACCCCATGCACATTTCCAAAGGCTGCAGCTACTGTAAATTGATCGCTTACTTTACTCAACTCTTCGTAGGCATAGGCTACTTCTTCCGGTTGGGTATACAGTTTAGAAACATCTACATCGCTGTTGTCTACCCCGTCTTCTTCGCCTCCGGTGATCCCCAATTCAATTTCTAAAGTCATGTCCATTTTAGACATTCGTTCTAAATATTCTTTACACAGCTGAATGTTTTCTTCCAAAGGTTCTTCTGAAAGGTCAATCATATGCGAGCTGAATAAGGGCGTTCCGGTTTGCTTAAAGAATTCTTCTCCAGCGTCCAATAAGCCGTCAATCCAAGGCAAAAGATTTTTCGCACAGTGATCGGTATTGATGATAACGGTAGCGCCGTATACTTTTGCAAGTTGGTGGATGTGTTTTGCTCCCGCAATAGCGCCAGCAATTGCAGATTGTTGATTTTCATTACTCAATCCTTTTCCGGCATTGAATTGCGCTCCACCATTCGAAAATTGAATGATAACAGGACTGTTGAGTTCCGCAGCAGTTTCCATTACGGTGTTGATGGAATTGTTTCCAATGACATTAACTGCTGGAAGTGCAAATTTCTTTGCTTTTGCAAGTTGAAAAACATCTTGTACTTGGCGCCCAGTGATAACGCCTGTGGGTAGTTTTGTATTCATGATCGGTTTCGTTTCGCCGGTAAAATTAAAAAAATATCCTCAGAAGGGATAATTAATTCCAACATTAAAAACGGCTCGATCCAGAGAGGCTTGGCTCCACCAACGTTGATTTAGTGTTTGGGCGGGATCATAAGTTTTAAAGGCAGTGTCTAAACGAAATACAAAGTAGTCAAAGTCATAACGAATTCCGATGCCTGTTCCTAACGCCAATTCATTTAAATCCTTTATTCCATCAAAACGTTGTGCAGGGTCTTCTACATTGTCCAAAAGATTCCAAATGTTTCCAGCATCCATAAAAAGAGCTCCTTTGAAATTGCTAAAAATTGGAAAGCGGTATTCTAGGTTTAAGGCAATTTTAAAGTTCGCTTCATTGAATTCATTCAGGCGAGTGCTTCTTCCCGGGCCCAGTTTGTATGCCCTCCAGGCTCTGTTGTCGTTAGACCCCCCAGCAAAATAAGAACGGGTAAAGGGAATGTTGTTGGAATTTCCATACGGAAGGGCAACTCCAACAAAACTTCTAAATGCCATCACGCGTTCTCTACCAACCCGCCAATGTTTGATGTAGTTCACTTCGGTCTTGATAAACTGTGAGGGTTCTAATCCCAAAAAGCCATAAGCGCCGTTTTCATTTTTTTCTTGCCCCGATAGATCCAAAAGACTATTGAGTAGGTTTCCAGCCCATTCGAATTTAAAGCGAACCTGAGAAAAATCCTCATCCAATAAATTGGTTTGATTGTTTTTTGTAAAACTGAAAGAGGAACCTAAAATAAAGTTATTGACAGTTAATCTGTTTTTTCTTTCATTGATAACAGAAACAGCTCTGTAATCCTCGTCTTCTGGCTGAAGAATGGTTTGTTGAGACAAGACACTGTTGATAAACGCTGAAGCGCCTGAAGGAATGCTTAGATCTCCATTGGAAGTGTAGATGTCTTGCTCTTGAGGATAGGCGGAAGCAATTGTGTTTAGTCGGTCATAAGAATTTCTATAAACGTTAAAGTAATTGAATATTGCTTTGTTGTTGATGAACTCTAAATCAATCAGCTTTAGGGTTGCCGTATAAATGGGTTTTGGATTCCAATTGTATTCAAAGGAAGCGGTGAAATTTTGCCTGTCTAATCCAATGTTTTCTTGAAAAGAGGTTCCAATACTTATTGTTGTTTGGGGTCTTTGAGAAACGGGGATTAGATTTTTATAGCGTGAAAAAATAAGTAGACTTGGAACGCGAAGACGTAAATCTCCCCCGATTTCAAATAGATTAAAAAAAGAGCTCTTTTGTACCGCAACATCTCTTGAGGAACCTATATTGCTGTTGATCCCAAACTCTAAAATTTCTGCTCCGCGAAAGACATTTCGGGTTAAAAGAGAGCTTCCTAAATTAATACCAATGTCTTGAATGTTAGAATGCTGAACATCAAAATCAAACCCCAGAGAAAAGCGCTCTCTTGGCGTCAAGTTTACTTTTGCGATTAAACCTAAACTATCTTTTGGGTCTTCTGCATAACTGATACTGGGAAACTTGAAATTCTGAAGATCAGAAAAATACCGGTACGTTTTTGTTCTGTTTTCGCTACTGTAAACATCCCCTTTTTTTAATACAAGCCCTCGAGTTAGAACTTCCGGATTATACTTCAGTTTCCCAACAGAGTAGAGGGTTGTTCCTGCAAAAGAAACACTATCGGTATAAATGGTGAAATTAGATTTATTCGGATTGAGGTATACTTCTACTTCATTGAGACGCTGAATACGATACGGTTTTTCAATCAGACTGTCTTGAATTCGTTCTTGAGCATTTTTTATTTCTACAATTACAGGAATCTTTAAATCCTGACCTAAACTGTCTTTAAAGGCTTTAAACCGAATGCTGCGTTGTTGAAAATTATAGATCCCATTGTTTTTAAAGCTATTGATTAGCCGTTCTCGCTCTTGTTCAAATAAGTTGTTTTCAAAAGGAATATTGGGTTTTAAAAATGACTTTGATTGATTGGCTTCATATATTTTTTGAATGTCTTTAGATGCGATTACACTGCTAATGGTGTCCATTAAAAAAACTTCCCCTGTAGCGATAGTATATTTTACTCCCGCCCTTTTTTTCTTCAGTGTGTCTATGGCGCCTTTGACTGTAGTATTGAAATATCCTTTGTTTTTATGGTATTGTTCTAGGCGTTGGATTGTTTGTGCAATGGTTTCTTTTGAGAGTAGAGCAGGGGGCTCTCCGTTTTTTTCAAGCCATGCGTTAAAGTTTTGTTTGTAGGATTTAATTTTATTAAGCTGTTTGACCGAAAGAAAACGATTCCATTTTTCTCTTCGTCCTTGCTTTTTATCCAACCAATCATCAAAAAGACTATCCGAGTGGGGTTGACTAAGGTTGTAAATTTTTAATTTAAAGGGAAGCCCTAGAAGACGGGTATTGGGCGGGTTTACAGAGAGCAAGGTTACTGGATCACGTTTCAGGGGAGTTCCATTTAGGACAAAATCCTCTTTTACGACAAGAAATTCATTCTTTTGAAGTTTTTTCACACTACTGCATCCTTCAAGAACAAAGACTGCCAAAAGAAGAATCGTTATTTTTGTAATGCCTAAATTCAATTGGGTAACGTTTAAACAAAAATACATCATTTATGATTACCATAAAGGACCTGAAGCAAATCAAAAGCTTGTCTCAAAAAAAGTTTCGAAAAGAATACCAGCAGTTTGTTGTAGAAGGGGCAAAAAGCGTTCAGGAATTCATTGCTCATGGTTTTGATCCTATTGCCGTTTATGCAACAACCCCTTTGGATTTTGCGCCTTACATTTTAATTAAAGCAGCAGAGCTAAAACGAATGACTGCATTAAAAAACCCAAGTCATTCGTTTTAGCTGTTTTTCCCATGCCCGATGCTCAGCCCTTACCAGAAGGGGGACGAATTCTGGTTTTAGATCAATTGGCTGATCCAGGAAATTTAGGTACGCTTATTCGTTTGTGCGATTGGTTTGGCATCAAGGACATTGTATGCTCTTTGGATACAGTAGATTGTTATAATCCAAAAGTAGTACAGGCAAGCATGGGGTCTTTGGCAAGAGTAAAATGTCACTACACCTCTCTCAGCCCATATTTAGAGCAAACTACACTTCCTGTGTATGGCACCTACATGAAGGGCACATCTATTTATGAAACGTCTTTACCAGACGATGCAGTATTGATTTTTGGAAATGAAGCCAATGGGATTTCTGAATTGGTTTCAGAAAAGGTGACTCATAAATTAACGATCCCTAGATTTTCTACTCCAGGCCCTGAAAGTTTAAACATCGCCGTTGCTGCCAGTATAACTTTAGGCACCCTTTGCAATGGGGTTATTCAAAAGTAAGGTTAAAGACTACCCCCTGGGTAATTAAGCCGGTTAAGTTACTGGTCCATGGACTAATTCCATTTTGGGGATTATCTGGAATGAGTTCATTTCCGAATGAAAAGATACCGCGAATAGAAGGAGAAAATTTAAAGTATACCAGATAAAAGTCGATACCAAAACCTACTTCATAACTGAAGGTTTGACTTTTTACACGAAAGACATTGTTGAAATTATCATCGTTGTTTTTTGCATTGCTGGAAAGGTTAAAGGATGTTGAAACTCCACCGAGTAAGTAAGGGCGAAAATTATTTACACGTTCTGCACTGAATTTTATCAGCAATGGAATATGAATGTAAGTAGATTTTACTTCTCTCAATCGGTCTGCTTCGGTGGGCAATACATCACTGAGTTGCTCTGGAAAAACAAGATCTCTTTGACTGTAGTATAAGCCAGGCTCTATTCGAAGGTTAAAGTATTTATGCAATCGAAGATCCCCGATTAAGCCTACGTTAAAGCCCGTGTTCTTGACCAATTCAATATTGGGTAAATCTCGTCCCCCAATTTGAACCAATTCATCAAACCCCCGATTAAAGTTTGGGGCTAAAAAATCGGGTGCGTGTTCTATCTTATACCCAAAGTTATTAAAGCCAAAAAAATAGCCGTAATGCAAGGTTTTATTGTCAAAATTAGGCAGGTATTGAATCCGCTCTTTCACCTCTGGATATTGTGCAATAAGGATATTACTGCTAAAGCAGGCAATAAAAAAAAGCTGTATACAGCGTTTTATGTCAGGGCTTTTTTGCACTATATATAGAGGCAACACCTAAGGTTTGTGGATGATTGCTTACTTCTATAAACCCAATTTTTTCTAAAATATTGTTGAAATCCTTTCCGTGTGGAAAAACAGCCGCAGAATCAGACAGGTATTGATAGGCTGCTTGGTCTTTGGTAAAGAGTCTTCCCATCAAGGGCAGTATTGTTTTACTGTACAATTGATAGCCTTGTTTAAAAGGAAATTTGGTGGGTACAGAAGTTTCCAGAACAACCAAACGCCCCTTGGGTTTCAGTACTCTATAGATTTCTCCTAAGCCTTTTTCTAGATTTTCAAAGTTACGCACGCCAAAAGCCACAGTTATTCCATCAAAATAGTGGTCTTCATAGCTTAGGTTTTCACTGTCTCCAATCACCATTTGAATGGTTTTTTCTTGTTGAGCTGCATTCACTTTTTCAATTCCCACTTCAAGCATTCCTGGGGAAATATCTAAACCAATGATTTCTTTGGCTCCTGTTTGGGTAAGGGCTAACGCCAAATCTCCAGTGCCTGTAGCAATATCCAACAATTTATTCGGGCGGTCTTTCTGCATCAATGCCACTACCTTCTTTCTCCATTTGATGTCTATTCCCAATGAGATGACACGATTTAAAAAATCATACTGTTTTGAAATCCCATCAAACATATGGGTGACTTGTTCTTTTTTTGAAGATTGATCATTTTGATACGGAACGACTTTCTTTTTCATAGACTGCAAAGATAGAAAATGACCCTTTATTTCTCTTCTTGAAAGCCTTTAAAAGAATTCCAATAAAGTTATTCCTATATTTGTCTAGGTTTTCGAGAAAACAAAATGAGAATAATTATCGCTGGCGGAGGCGAAGTAGGATTTCACCTAGCCAAACTTTTATCATTTGAATCGCAAGATATTACGCTTATAGACATCAGTAGAGAGCGATTGAATTATGCGGAAAATCAACTGGATATAAGAACCCTAAAAGGGGACGCCTGTTCCCTGTCATTGCTGGAAGAAGCCAACGCTTCTACTTGCGATTTGTTTATTGCAGTGACGGCACAAGAAACCACAAACATTACCATTTGTGGCTTGGCCAAACAAATGGGATGTGTAAAGACCATAGCACGAATCTCTAATATAGAATACATACACGCTCAAGCCCCAATTAGTTTTAAACAAATGGGAGTTGATGAGTTAATTTCCCCCGAAGAATTGGCTTCTGTAGAAATTCAACAACTTCTTGATCAGTCTGCTTTCAGCGATAGTTACGAATTTGAATCGGGAGAGTTAACTTTAATTGGCACACAGTTAAAAGACGCTGTTCCCTTTATTGGCAAAACCGTAAAAGAAGTTGCCTCTATATTTCCTGACGTTCATTTTATGCCCATCGCTCTACAGCGCAAGGGGACCCAATATACCGTTATTCCTCGTGGTGACACCTGCTTTGAAGAAGAGGATTTGGTTTATTTTATCACGCTTAAAGAAGGGGTAGAAGAGTTGTATAAGCTCACAGGAAAAAGCAAAGAAACCATTAAAAACATCATGATTTTAGGGGGCGGAAACATAGGGACACAAACCGCAAAAATCCTTTGTGATAAAAAATTCAATGTTACCCTTGTAGAGCAAAACAAGAATAAAGCTTTTGATATTGCTGACCTGTTGCCCGATGTCATGGTAATCCATGGGGACGGTAGAAGTGTAGAATTGTTGGAAGAAGAAAGTATCGAAAGTATGGATGCTTTTATTTCAGTTACAGAAAATTCTGAAACCAACATCATGTCTTGCCTAATGGCCAAGTCAAAAAATGTAAAAAAAGCGATTGCTTTGGTGGAAAACATGGATTATTTCCAACTTTCTCATTCCATAGGAATTGATACTTTAATCAATAAAAAACTGCTCACGGCAAACACTATATTTCGATACATTCGAAAAGGAGAAGTCGTAGATTTGACCACCTTAAACAACTTAAATGTTGAAATCTTAGAATACATCGTTAATGAAAATTCCAAGGTACACGGGCTAAAAATTAAAGACATCGACTTTCCCCGTTCTGCGACCATAGGAGGGGTCATCAAAGAGGGAAAGGGAATCATTGCTTTGGGGGATTATACCATTGAAGCCGGGGATCGTGTCGTAGTATGTACCCTACCAAGAGCCATACCGCGTATAGAAAGTCTTTTTTTATAAAATGCACAAATTAAACGCACAAATCATTGTTTATCTAATGGGGGTACTGCTCCTGTTCAATGGTGGGTTTATGCTTTTGGCTTCTGGAGTATCATATCTCACCAAAGATGGGATAGCCTTAGCTATTGTTTTAGCGGCATTTACAACCTTGTTGTCGGGTTTGTTTATGATGTTGGTTACCCGTCAGCACGAAAAAATCCTTCACAAAAGAGAAGGGTACTTGGTGGTCAGTTTAGGTTGGTTGCTGATGGCCCTTTCAGGGATGTTACCTTATTTATTTTCGGGTGTGTTTACTTCGTTTTCGGCTGCTTTTTTTGAAACCATGTCGGGCTACACAACAACGGGGTCTTCGGTACTATCCGATATTGAATCATTGCCAAAAGGAATTTTGTTTTGGCGAAGTCTTACCCATTGGATAGGGGGGATGGGAATCATTGTATTGGCCATCGCTATATTGCCGCTGTTGGGGATAGGAGGAATGCAATTGTTTACTGCAGAAGCTCCCGGTCCAAATAGTGATAAGCTCCATCCGCGAATTACGGATACTGCCAAGCGATTGTGGTACATTTATGTAGGATATACCCTTTTGGAAACCCTTATGCTATGGGCAGCGGGAATGTCTCTTTTTGATGCTATAAATCATGCCATGAGTACCTTGTCTACGGGAGGTTTTTCAACTAAAAATCTAAGCATTGCCCATTGGAACAATGCCCCTTTAATTCAATACATCATTATTGTGTTTATGTTCATAGCGGGGGTGAATTTTGTAATGAGTTATTTTGTTTTTACAGGAAAGATTCAAAAAATAATCCAGGATGAAGAGTTTCGTTTTTACGCTTCTATAATTGGGGTTGTTAGTGTTTTAGTTACCCTTGTTTTAGTTTTCTATGTAGACTTGAATGACAGTAGCTTTGCCCATCCTCAAGTCTTTGGAAAAGTTGAAGCAGCCTATCGTCATGCTTTGTTTCAAACTCTAGCCGTAATCACCACCACAGGCTTTGTAACAGCCGATTTTACAGCATGGACTCCTTTTTTAACAGTGGTCTTTTTTGGCTTAATGTTTATGGGAGGCTCAGCGGGTTCTACCTCAGGTGGAGTAAAAGGGGTTCGTCATCTTTTGATGATAAAGAGTGGTTTTTTAGAATTCAAAAAAGCATTGCACCCCAACGCAGTTATCCCAACACGCTACAATAACAAAGTTTTAAACGATGAAATTGTTTACACCATTTATGGTTTTTTTATTCTTTACCTATTGGCCTTTATAATAGGAGCTTTGGGATTTGGACTATCGGGTTTAGATTTTGAATCTGCCATTGGTGTAGCTGCATCTAGTTTAGGGAATGTAGGTCCTGCATTGGGGAAATTTGGCCCTGCATTTTCCTATTTTGAACTCTCGGCTGGAGCAAAAATATGGGCTTCTTTTTTAATGCTTTTGGGTAGACTAGAACTCTTTACTGTCTTGATTCTCTTTACTCCCTTCTTTTGGCGAAAACGTTAATAGTCGTATTTGTCTTTCCACCGCTTTTTTAAAAATTCTCTGCTGTGGTTCTCCTTTGGATTTCCCCCGGGTTCATAAAAGCGGGTATGCGCAATTTCTTCAGGAAGGTATTCTTGTGCAACAAAATTCCCTTCAAAATCATGCGCATAGCGATAGCCTTTTCCGTAATCAAGCTCTTTCATCAATGTTGTCGGTGCATTCCGAAGATGAAGAGGAACCCCAAGGTTTCCTGTTTCTTTTACCGTGGCTTGCGCTTTGTTGATGGCGAGATAGGCAGCATTACTTTTTGGGCTATTGGCTAGGTAAAGGGCACACTGACTTAAAATGATTCGCGCCTCTGGAAAACCGATGGTATTAACCGCTTGAAAGGTAGAATTTGCCAATACCAAAGCATTGGGGTTCGCATTTCCAATGTCTTCTGATGCTGAGATCAATAAGCGACGCGCTATGAATTTTACATCTTCGCCTCCTTCAATAAGTCGAGCCAACCAATAAACCGCTCCGTTCGGATCACTCCCGCGGATGGATTTGATAAAAGCAGATGCAATATCGTAATGCAGTTCCCCTTCTTTATCGAATAAAATGGTGTTGGTCTGGGCTTTCTCTAGAACCAATTCATCTGTAATGATCACCTTTTCTTCTCGGGACGAAAAAACAACCAACTCTAGGAGGGAAAGCATTTTTCTTGCATCGCCTCCTGAAAGGTTTAACAATGCTTCCTTTTCGTAGAGTTCAATGGAGCGTTCAGACAACAGGTTGTCTTTTTGAATTGCCCGGTTGAGGAGAATTTCTAGATCTTCTTTTTCTAAGGGGTTGAGGGTGTATACCTGACAGCGAGACAACAAAGCGTTGATGACCTCAAAACTGGGATTTTCTGTCGTTGCGCCTATTAAAGTTACATACCCTTTTTCCACGGCTCCTAAGAGGGAGTCTTGTTGAGATTTACTGAATCGGTGTATTTCATCTATGAATAACAGTGGACCTTTGGACGTAAATAAGCCGCCACTGTTTTTTGCCTTTTCAATTACTTCTCTCACCTCTTTCACTCCAGAATGAATGGCAGAGAGGCTATAAAACGGCCGTTCTTGACTTTTAGCGATCAAGGTAGCCAAGGTGGTTTTTCCTGTCCCTGGGGGTCCCCATAAGAGCAATGAAGGAATCTGTCCTTGCGCCAGCATAGGGCTCAGGGCACCTTGAGGTCCAATCAAATGCGCTTGACCCGTATAATCCTCTAGGGTTTTAGGGCGCATGCGTTCCGCTAGGGGTGTATTCATTTTTTGAAGTTACTGAAAATTCCGTTGTCGCACTACTTCATATAAAACGGCACCGCAGGCTACGGCAACATTCAATGAGGCAATCTCTCCTATCATCGGAAGTTTCCCCTGCGCTGTTACCATTTTTAACAGGCTTTTAGAAATGCCTTTTTCTTCGGATCCCAAGATCAGTGCAAGCGGTTCCTTCAGATCTTGTTCGTAGACAGTTTTGGTAGCCTTTTCAGTTATAGCAACGGAGCGTATGCCATGGGCTTCCAAAAGGTATACTGCATCTTTCAGGTGTTCGATTTTTACAATAGGGACGGTAAATGCCGCTCCAGCTGAGGTTTTTATGGTATCCGCCGTGATCCGGGCACTTCCACTCTGAGGAAGTACAATTCCATTAACCCCACAAGCAGATGCGTTTCTTAAGATTGCCCCGAGATTTCGCGTATCTGTGATTTGATCCAACAACAGAAACAATGGTGCTTCTTTTTTTTCAAGGCTTTTTTCTATGAGTAGCTCCAGTTCATGAAACGCAATAGGGGAAATGAGCGCTACCGCTCCTTGATGATTTTTGGTGTTAAACCGATCCAATCGTTCTACAGGAACATAGCTGTGCGCTACCCCTGCGTCTCTGAGTTTGTTCTCTAGATTTTTGAATAACGGACTTTTGTTTCCTTTCAGCAACCATACTTTTTCTATGTGTTGCTCTGCCTCAATGCATTCAAGGATTGCTCGAACCCCAAAAATTTCTTGCCCTTCCATAGGTTTAGTTTAGACTGTGAAGATAGCTAAAATGAAGACCTTTACAGAAGTGTTTTGGGCTAAAAAAAAGCCCGCTGAATAGCGGGCTTTGATACTTTGTTTAAAACGGGATTAGTATCCGGTGTTTTGAACAATATTTGAATTTGCATCAATTTCGAAGAAACAACGGAGAAAAAGAAAACAATAAACGCAATAGAAAAGCGCGAAGAAATTAATGGGGCTATGATAAAAGTAGTTGAAGTAACCACCGAACAGGGGTTTCAAAATTTTGTGAAATTTCCTTTTACCCTTTATAAAAACCACCCCTATTGGGTTCCCCCGATCATCAATGAAGAATTGGAGGCCATAGACAAAAAGCGTAATCCGGTTTTTAAAAATGCAGATGCCGCCTTCTTTTTGGCATATAAAGAAGGGAAAATTGTTGGCCGAATCGCTGCCATGGTCAACTGGATCGAAGTAAAAGAACTTCAAAAAAACAAACTGCGTTTTGGTTGGTTCGATGTCATCGATGATGTTAAAGTTACAGAAGCCCTTCTGCAAGCGGTGAAGGAATTTGGAAAGACCCATGCATTGGACTTCTTAGAAGGCCCCGTTGGTTTTTCTAATTTAGACAAAGCCGGAATGCTCATTGAAGGCTTTGAAGAGATGAACACCATGATTACTCAGTACAACTACCCTTACTATGCCGAACACATGAAAAGCTTGGGACTGGAAAAACTTGCCGTTTGGGTGGAATATGAAATCAAAATTTCTTCGTTCGAGGATTCCCCTAAAAAAGTTAAGAAATTTGGCGAATTAATGTTGGAACGTTATAAACTGGAAGTCATTCACTTTAAAAACACCAAAGAAATTCTCCCCTACGTAGATCAAATGTTTGTGTTATTAGAGGAAACTTACAATAAGTTACAAACTTTTGTCCCGGTACAACCCTATCAAATAAAACACTACAAAGAGCGCTATTTTAAATACATCCATCCCGAATTCATCAAATGTGTCAAAGACGAAACCGGAAAACTGGTTTCTTTTGTCATCATCATGCCTTCCTTTACCAAGGCATTGAAAAAAGTAAATGGTAAACTCTTCCCCTTTGGATTTTTACACATCTTAAAAGCCATGTATTTCAATCATCGCGCCTCCTTTTATCTTATTGGAGTCCATCCAGACTATCAAAACAAAGGGGTAACGGCCATCATCTTCAATGAAATCCAGAAACTCTTCAATAAGAAAGGGATTACCATTGTGGAAACCAATCCAGAATTGGAAGAAAACGACGCCATTCAGAAAATGTGGAAAAACTACGAACACCGTCAGCACAAACGCCGTGCAACTTATACCCAAGCTTTATCCCACTAGATGCTAACCGAAGGAACCATTATCGCATTATCTACCGCTGCAGGACAGGGAGCCATTGCGGTTATACGCCTTTCGGGAAAAGCGGCCATCACGACCGTAGATCACTTGTTTAAAGCCCGATCCGGGAAACGCTTAATCGATCAAAAAAGCCATACAGTTCACTTGGGAGATTTGATGGAAAATGAGTCTATCGTCGACGAAGTGTTGGTTACGGTTTTTAAAAACCCACATTCGTATACAGGAGAGGACGTGATTGAAATTTCTTGTCACGGCTCAGTATTTATTCAAGAAAAGATTTTACAGCTCTTTTTAAAACAAGGCATTAAGGCAGCGCAACCGGGAGAATTTACCCTTCGTGCGTTTGTAAATGGAAAAATGGATTTGTCACAGGCGGAAGCCGTTTCTGATTTGATTGCTTCAGAAAATGCCGCTAGCCATGCCATTGCCCTTCAACAAATGCGTGGAGGCTTTAGCGATGAAATCAAAACCTTAAGGGAACAACTGCTGAATTTTGCCAGTCTGATAGAATTGGAATTGGACTTTGCCGAAGAAGATGTTGCCTTTGCTGACAGAGCGGCCTTTATTGCCTTATTAAAGAAAATAGAGCAGCTCCTAAAAGCCCTATTGGATTCTTTTGCACTGGGAAATGTATTGAAAAAAGGCGTACCTGTAGCCATTGTAGGCCCCCCAAATGTTGGGAAGTCTACCCTGCTGAATGCCTTATTGCACGAAGAAAAAGCCATCATCAGCTCCATTGCCGGAACAACCCGGGACAGCATAGAAGATGAAATCACTTTGGAAGGCATTTCATTTCGTTTTATTGATACTGCAGGAATCCGAGACACCGAAGATGTGGTTGAAAAGATTGGGATTCAGAAAACCTTTGAAAAACTGGAGCAAGCTGCTTTTGTACTGTACTTGATTGACAGCACACAAGAGAACCAACATGAGGAAGCTCAAGCAGCCTTACAAGAAATGAAGCGCCAGTATCCCAATAAACCCGTATTGGTAATTTGGAATAAACAGGATCTTAAAAAAAGTTTTACTCCGCCCAGCTACAGCCACTACCCTTCCCTTTCGATAAGTGCCAAGGAAAAAACCAGCATTGAACGTTTGCAAACGCATTTGGTAGAACACTTCCAAAAGCAAAATTACAGCGATCAAACTGTAATCAGCAATGCGCGACACTACAGCGCTTTGCATGATGCGCTGGCCGAAATCCTAAAAGTTCAAGAAGGAATGCGTCAAAATCTATCCAGTGATCTTTTGGCCATAGATTTGCGCCAAGCCTTGTACCACCTCGGTGAAATCACAGGAGAAGTAACCAACGATGAGCTGTTAGGGAATATTTTTTCTAAGTTTTGTATCGGTAAGTAAATAGCCCTTCTTCAATTTTGTTAAATAAACTGACACATCAATCAGTTGGTATTGTGTTTTTTTTTAAATTATAAAAACTATATATCCATTCAAATGGCTAAAATTGAAAAACCTAAAAATTGGTTCGTTAAGTTATTTACCCTAGGTAAGACATTTAGCCGTAAAACCTTTTCAGATAATTTTAAAAAGTACTTTTTAGAATTTGCTGGATTATTTTTAGTAGTAACATTTTCATTCTATGTTGAAAGTGTTGGTCAAGATTATGAAGACAGAGTTAGATACTTTGACCTATTATCTATGTTAAAGGATGATTTAACTTCAACAAATGAATATTTAAAAGACTATACTGAACAAAATGTATGGGTAACGGATATGTACCTAGGACAATATAAGAAGTGGGAACAGGATAATGACAGTATATTTATTGCTTATGAAGAAGATCAAGATTGGTATTTTCCACCACTAGCATATTATGCAAATAGAGACCCTTTTAACCCACCAGCTTTATCCTTTATTCTTTTTGAAAAAGGTACTCAAGATTTTTTAATGGTTGACCCCCAGACCACTTTAGAAATTGAAAACATATTTGGATCTGGTGATTTAGAGATTATAAAAATTAATACCGATCAAGAAGAGGTGAAATTTGCAGAAGAATTCAATAGCATAATCAACACAAAATGGGCTTTAGAATTAGAGGAAATTGATATTGAAAGTAATGATTTTTGGATTAAGAATAGGAAGTATATTCAAAAGGATAAACAACTTAAATACAATCTATTCAAAAGGATAGAACATTGGTACCAAATAAATGATCAGTTGGATTATTACTCTGGAAAATTGGAAAAATGCATTAGGCATATTGATTCTGTTTCAATTCAGTACAATAAGGAAAAATACTTTCTTTATTGGAGGGTACAATAATCTTACCACCAGACAAAGAAATCTCCCTACTCGGCTTGAAAAAAGGCCTGAACACGCCTGTTGGAGTCTAGCGTTAATGTGATACGACAATTGCGGGAAAACTCATCCAATCGACGCCCTTTTCCACAGGGGTTGGGTTTATTATCATTGTCTGTCCCTTGCCACCTGTCAAAGACATAGCCCCCCTCTGAATTGGCCACTATGGTAATTACGGTACCTGCATCATAGGTCCCCGCTTCTGGGGTCACAGAACCCCCGGAGGAAGCAGTAACCGTCAAGTTGTATTGAATCGTTTCTGGGGCGGTAAAATCCAATTCATTTCCAGAGCAACTGGAGAAAAACCCCGTTAAAAGGAGTGAAATTAAGATGACGGAAAGCGAAGACTTTTTCATTGCATTAAATAAATCAGTCCGATCTGACTTTAAAATACGCTTGCACATTTCTGTTCGCGTACATGTTGATTGCTGCGCGGCATTTGCCCGGAGTGGGATGCGGTGCAGAGGCATTACCACAGGTTTTATTGAGATTGTCCGTCCCTTCCCATCGGTCAAACTGATAGCCGATATCCGGAATTGCAGTAATCGTTATAGAGGCTCCAGCATCATACACTCCGTTTGCATCTGGACTGACTGACCCACCCCCTACAACCGATACCGTCAATGCGTATTGAATGCGAACAGAGGGGTCTGAGTCCGCTTCATTCTTTGAACAACCCAACAGCAAGCTAAAGGTGGCAGCGAGAACTACGCTAGAAGAAAAGGGTTTTTTAACGTTTAAAATCATACACTAAGGTCTTGTTTCATCTTCTCCAAGTCGAAAAAAAGCGTGAACATCACGGTTTGAATCGATTTTTATTCCAGTACGGCAATGCCGGGCAAAGCCACAGCGACCGTTATCGTTATCGCTTCCTTGCCAGCGATCAAACCGATAGCCATCGTCTGGGGTAGCTGTTATGGTTATTACCGTTCCTTCATCGAAGGTGCCAGTAGCTTGGGGAGAAACGGATCCGCCTTCTCCAGCGGTTAAAGTCAAGGTATATTGAGTACGCACAGAAGATTCTTGATCCTCATCGTTGGCAGAACAACTGCAAATCAATAAAAGTATCAGAAGGGAAAAAAAGGACAAAGAAGCCAGAACCTTCATAAATTGATAATTGATAACAATCGAAAGGTAATGAAAATATACTTGCAAACAGAAAGTATTCCTCCCCAAACCACAGAAATGAAAATCACAACAGCAAAAGGACAGCATTGGGTAGAACAATCCTTGAATTCCCATCGCTTAAAATCCTAAGTGGGCGATTGCGTTTTGCGTGTGCAATGCTAGGGCAAATTGGGCGAGTAAGAAACAGCATCAATTAATTTACCGCGGATTATAATTGCAACTGCTTGAAATGCAGCTGTCTTATGCAAGCTACCCCATCTTTATCATTCAATTCATTATTGTAATAATTAAATTTATTTGGAATTTTTGTTTGCCTTTTTGAGTAAATTTAAATTATAAACGAATTGTTAAAGCCCATGCACTTCAATCGAAGTATTCCTCTCCTTGTATTTTTATTTTCTTCCTACCTGCTAAGGGGGCAAGTATTGAATCAAGTGGCCTTGAGTAATAATTACATTAGCACCCGTATCCCAGGGGAATTCAATCCGCTTGAACAACCCTACTTGTGCAGTTTAACAGAATCCGGTTATTTCAATATGGCGCTTCACGATGGAGCCACATATGAACCTGAAGTGGGCGATTATATCGTTTACAAGAATGAATTTCCCATTCCCTATGCTTTTATGTCGGAGACTGAAGGCTATGCTTTGGTAAAACTCAGAGATTTTAATAAAATAGCGGAGGTCAATAAAGTCAACGGGCAGGTGGTTTCCATTTACAGCTGCACCTCTACACAGGTAGTTTCGTTGCCCCCTCCAGCCATTTATTTTGAAAATGGAACGTGTAAGTGTCCAACAGCTACTCCGGGCGACACCGAACGCATTAACGGGATCACCTACACTGCGGTGGATAACACAACGATTCGAACAGAAGTTGCGGCGAATAATGTAAATCTGTGTACTACGTTGGTGACTGATATGAATGATCTTTTTTCAGGGAACTCAACTTTCAATACGGAAATAAACTTTTGGGATACATCTAATGTTACTATAATGGCTAACTTATTTCGAAATGCTAGTGTATTCAATCAAAATATAGGAGACTGGGATACGTCTAGTGTAACTGATATGAGCAGAATGTTTAATGAAGCAAATTCATTTAATCAAGATATTGGTTCTTGGGACACCTCTAATGTTACTACTATGGGGGTTATGTTTTTTGGAGCAACGTCTTTCAACCAAGACATTAATTCCTGGGATACGTCTAGTGTAAACGAAATGGGACAAATGTTTACAGAAGCCAGTTCTTTCAATCAACCTATCGGAAGTTGGGATACTTCAAATGTTATAAATATGTTTCAGATGTTTGGCGATGTTGCTGTATTTAACCAAGATATAGGCGGTTGGGACGTATCGAATGTAACAAGTATGGAAAGGGTGTTTGAAAGGGCTGCTGCATTTAATCAAGATATTGGTGGTTGGAACACATCAAATGTAACTACTTTGAGATTTGCCTTTAACGGTGCAATAAATTTTAATCAAGACATTGGGAATTGGGATACTTCTAGTGTAACTGATATGAGTTTTATGTTCTCCATTGCAACAGTCTTTAACCAAGACATTGGAAACTGGGATACATCAAATGTGACAGCTATGGCTATGATGTTCAATAATGCAGTGGCTTTCGACCAAGATATAGGCCGTTGGGATACGTCTAGTGTAACGGATATGAATACAATGTTCAATGATGCTCAAATTTTTAATCAGGACATAGGAAATTGGGATACCTCAAATGTCACCAATATGTCTTCAATGTTTAAGAAATCATTTGCATTCAATCAAGACATTGGAAGCTGGGACACGTCTAACGTTACAGATATGAATCAAATGTTTTTTGAAGCTACTGCATTCAATCAAGATATCGGCAGTTGGGATACGTCTAACGTGACCGTTATGAGTACAATGTTTTTTGATGCTACTGTATTCGATCAAAATATTGACAGTTGGGATACCTCTAATGTAACCAATATGAATAGTATGTTTAGAAATGCATCCGCCTTCAATCAAGACATTGGAAATTGGGATACCTCAAATGTAACCAATATGGGGCTTATGTTCGGGAGTGCGACTTCCTTTAATCAAGATATCGGAAGCTGGAATACTTCGAATGTAACCGACATGAGTTATATGTTTGGTACTGCAACAGCATTTGACCAGGACATTGGAAGCTGGGACACTTCGAATGTAACGAATATGACTCATATGTTTGCCTATACTTCAGCGTTCAATCAAGACATTGGAAATTGGGACACCTCTAATGTAACTTTAATGGGCGAAATGTTTCAAGTAGCTACTGCCTTTAACCAAGACATAGGCCGTTGGGATACTTCAAATGTTACGGACATGAATAACCTATTTTTTCAATCGGCATTCAATCAGGATATTGGGAGCTGGGATACTTCAAATGTAACGAATATGAGTTTTATGTTTACCCAATCCTCCTTCAATCAAGACATTGGAGGTTGGGATACTTCTAATGTAACTGAAATGGTAAGAATGTTCGAAGGAAATTCTGATTTTGATCAAGACATTAGCCGTTGGGATACTTCGAATGTTACGGACATGAATCAAATGTTCAAAACGACCACCTTCAATAAAGACTTATCAGGATGGAATGTTGCAAATGTGTCAAACTGCGGAGATTTTGCCCTTAATACGGCAAACTGGACATTACCCAAACCCAACTTCACCAATTGTACCCCGTAAGAATTATCTCTTAATCTTTGTGACCCAAGGGTAGAGAAACAGCAAGGCAACAACCAAAAGCAGGGAGAGGTTTCCAAGGCCCTCCGGCTCCATTACGGTAAGATAGGTAGAGCCAATCACGACGACAATCACACAACACAGGTAAAGGGATTTTAAATGCTTTTTCATCGGTATTTTTTGAGACCGGTTTTAATATACGTTTTTAATTTAAGACCGTATCTACAGAATGTGAAGTGCTGTAAGGCAGGCCATTAAAAAAATCCGTACCTTTAAGATACCAAATCTTACCGACCATGCGACACCTACTGTTACTCTCTTTGTTACTGTGCATTGCCTGTACTGAAATTCTTTCTGTACCGGATATTTCCTTGGATGAAGTCAGCCTTTACAGCCCCGGACATGAAACAGAACTGAGCGTTCCTGAAATTCATTATAGCTGGTCAAAGCTAGAGGAGGTTGATGGGTATCGTTTGCAGTTATTTTTAGAAGTCTCTCCCTCTTCAAATTTATTGTTGGACACTCTGATTCTTCGAAACCAGTATTCCGACTCGCTTTTAATGGAAGGAAAATATCGTTGGCGGGTACGCGGGGAAAACTTTGGATATGCAACCCCTTATGTTCAATCAACCTTCGTTTTTAGAACTCCACAATTTTCGGATGATACGCTTCAGCTCAATGCACCTGCTCAAAGCGCAAACTTAAAATCTTCCTCCCTTTTGTTCTCTTGGGATGCCTTTAAAAATGCGTTACAGTACCGTTTTCAACTTGTCCAAACAGATTTTGGTCAAGCGCAAGTGTTTTTATACGACAGTATTTTGACGCAACCGCATTTAAACCTTAAGCTACAAGACACAGGAACCTACAGTTGGCGGGTAAGAGCGGAACAAAACAATGCTTTAAGCGCGTATAGTACACGCACTTTTAAAATTCAAGATCCTTTTTCAGGAGAAACCCTGGAATTGTTATCCCCTGAAAACAACAGCCGTTTAAAAGACACTGTTGTAACGCTCAACTGGGCGCCCTTGGAAAACAGTCAATATTATACCGTGCAGCTTGCTTCTCCAAATTTTGATCAAAGCAGGAACTATGTATTGGACTCCACGATCACAGAACGACAAGTACGACTGCTTGTAGACGATCATACGGCCTTCAGCTGGCGGGTAAAAGGCGTGGGCGATTTCTCTGAAACTCCTTTTGTTACACGTCGGTTTAGAACGGCAACCCAAGACAGCATCACCCAAGAAAATGTTCGGTTACTTGCGCCAGCAAACAACAGCATACTGACCAGTACAGCAGTGAATTTAACTTGGTATCCGGTAGAAGAAGCAGACGGCTATCATGTACAAATTGCAACCCCTTCGTTCACAACTCCCCTTCAAATTGTGTATGACGAATTTGTTTTGGATTTTAATACTGCAGCAAGCTTACAGGCCACTACAAGTTATGAATGGCGGGTAAAGGCCTACAATGACATTTCTGAAACCCCCTACACGACCTATAAATTCAAAATCAAATGAGTAGAAACTTTTCAAAAAAAGGAGGAGTGTTCTTATGGGGCCTTGTCATTGTCATTTGGGGAATTGTTGGAATCTATTGTGTTCATTCTTTCTCCGGCTTTAGGAGCAATAAAAAAGCAGATAGTGCAAGTATACATCTCATGGACAGTCTCAAAATTGATGCTCCAAAATATAAGGTGCAGCTCAACAGAGATCCGTTTTTAAAAGCTACAGCTTTCACAAAAAAGTCCAAGACAAACCGCACATATACAAAAAAGAAAAACGCAACATGGCCTAAAATTGTTTATGTGGGCGTACTGCATGAAAAACACCAGTCCCTTTATTTATTCAAAATCAACAACCGATTAAACGCATGGAAAAAAGGAGAAGAAAAATTTGGGGTTCAACTGCACGTTACCCAAAAAGGCTTTGTATTTACTCAAAACAATGAACGGAAATTATTGGAATTTAAAACGAACGAATAACGGTTTTAAGCACGTTGATGGAGGGGTCTTACAATTTGTGTTGACCTTGTCCTTCTGTTTTCTTTTTCTACTTAGCGGTTTTGTTTCCTGGGTCTATTTTTGTCACTTGACCAAGAGGCAAACACAACAAAACATTGCATTAGAGCAACAAAACCGGGAGCGCCTTATTCTAAGTCTTAAAGTCGCTTCTCTTGAAAGTACCGAAACCCTTCATCCTAGCCTATACAGTATCTTTCCTTTGGTTCGGCAAGAAAAGGTCGCTCAAAAAAACATCGCTTTGGTTGGGTACAGTTTGGGGCAAGAACAGAAAGCACTGCACTTAACCAACCAAGGCCAGCCTTTGTATCTCGGAAAAAACGCTTCTTTATCGGGTACATTGCATAGTGCCGCGGCTGGAGTCCGTCGGGCTTCTATTGGAAATTCCCAAAATACAACAGTGGGGCATCAAAATTTTACCCATACCACTAGTGCACACCATTTACCGGATTTAGTCAATTGGATGAGGGAACAAATTCTATACTTAACCAATCCGAAGCTATGGACGGAAGTAGAAGAAGATTTTTCAAATCAATATTTTAATTCGTTTTATCAAAAATTAAAAATCATTGATCTTGACGCACAAGCCGTAAATAGCCGATTGAATTACAACGGTCGCTTTTGGATACGTAGCAAGACCCCCGTAATACTTAAAGCGGAAGATAAACTATACGATGTCATGCTCAGCGCTCCATACATTTTAATTGAAGCGGGATTCAAGGGCAGAATTCACGCCTTTGCTTCAGAGAGATTGATAGTTCAGCAACACGTAGAACTACTGTTCCCTACTACCCTATGGGTGCATCGCAATGTCAATGCGTCAAAAAATGCCATTGCTCTTTCCATCGGTTCAGGCAGTGAAATTAAAGGATTGATTGGGGTGACCGAAAAAAAAAGTACGCCACCCCCTAGTTTAGTCATGGCAATAGAATCTAAAGCTCTTTTTTACGGAAGTCTTTATTGTCAAGGTGGGATCGAAAATAAAGGATCAATTTATGGAACTGTATATGCACAGGATTTGATGTACAGGCATGAAGGAGTGCTGTATTCCAATCATTTTATCGAAGGTAGCATCAGCGGACATCATCCATCCTACATGCCCATTGGTTTTCCATTTGTGCAAGGAACTCACCCAAAAAAAATAACACAATGGCTGTATTGAACGTGAAAGCATCTACCTTGATGGAAACCCTAATGGCTTCGCTCCTATTGGGGTTGTTATTCAGTTCTGTTGCCTTTTTGTTGCATCACTATTACCATGTAGCCATCCGACAAGAAGAAATCAAACAACGGAATCAAGCCCACGCAACAGCTTACTTTACCCATTTTAAAAACGATACTGCCCTTGCAGCAATGGCGCTTAAATCGGAAAACGTTTCGGTAAAAAAAAAAGGGGCGGTTCTTTACATCAGGTTCTCAAAAAATCCCACAAAAGAATACGTCTATGTATTGGAATAAACAAATGAAAGCCTATACGCTGGGAGAACTTCTTTTGGCAATGAGTCTAATGGTCTTTATCCTAGGAACGGCATTGTACAGCTGGCGGTATTTGAATCAAAAAACCATTGCATTGATGGGGCACTTGGACCACGAAATTCAAATCACCCTCTTAGAGAAGCAACTGTGGAATGACCTGCAAACCCACCCCAAATTAGATCCTTTCTTTAGGCAAAATACATTTGCCCTATCTACCCCTATTGATACGGTATACTACCGCTATACAAAGGAGGAATTGTATCGAAACGACCACCCTATTCTTGCCCTGCCTTATGACATTCGCTTTTACTATCGAGGAAAAATTGCCTCAACCGAACAGATCGATGCCCTAGAAATTTTAGTGCGTCCCAAGCATCAAAATCCCTTATCGCTCTTTTTTATCCTACCGCTAAGCGCCCAAAACTATCATTAGCCATGCCCTATCAATTGTCTCCGCGAAAAAAAACGACTAAACAAGCCCCGGGTTTTCAGTCTCAAAAGGAACTTGCACTCTTTCCATTCTTTAACAACAAAAGAAAAGAACAATTGTACAGAGAACTACAGTTATTACTGCAGGCAAACATCCCGTTGGAAAAAGCAATGGAAATGATCATTCATCTTCAAAAAGGGGGGAAACATCAAGAATTTTTCGCTAATATCCTTAAGGACATCCAACACGGAAAACCTTTTTTTAAAGCTTTACAAGCCCAAAAAAACTGCAGTGATTTTGAGTGGAATACAATCAAAATCGGAGAAGAAACAGGCTATTTACCTAATGTAATTGGACACTTACACCTCTTTTTTAAACGAAAAAATGAATTTCGAAAAACCTTGAGTAGCGCCCTGGCCTACCCGCTCTTGCTCTTTGTCACGGCAACCCTAGTGGTAATCTTTATGTTAACGACTGTGGTGCCCTTATTTGAGGGAATTTTTAATCGACAAGGAATTCCATTGCCTAAAATTACACGCTGGGTCGTTGGGGGATCCGCTTTTTTAAAAACATATTTTTTGCATTTCTTTATTCTTGCGGTTGGAATAATGATTGGGGTTCATTATGCCTTAAAAATCCCAAAGTTAAAATCCACTGCAGAGCAAATTCTTATAAAAACCCCATTTGTAAGAAATCTGTTGCGTCTCCATTACACTTATCGGTTTTGTCAGAGCATGGAGCTTTTGGTTAAAGCTAAAATGGATTTGGTTAAAAGTTTTCAGCTCATTCAAAGCTTGCATTCATTTCACCCCTTAACCCAGGCATTGCAGCAAATAGAAACCGATATTATAAAAGGAAATTCTCTCAGCAGTGCGCTAAAAAAAACAAACTTTTTCGAACATCGCATGCACGGCTTTATTCATGTAGGGGAAGAATCGCATCAACTGGATGCCATTTTTGAAGAGCTCACCGAACATTATGGAGCGCATATCGCCCATGCATCCAAACGATGGTCTAGCCTCTTAGAACCCATCATTATATTGTGGGTAGGACTTTTAATGGCGTTTATATTAGTGGGGATGTATATGCCTATGTTTCAACTGAGTACACAATTCGGGTGATTAAAACTGTATAATCAGATGCATTTCCACAGGTTTATTTTCTTTTTTAGGAGAAGCTTTTAGGGATACCTCTTGAATGACAGCAATAGGGTAATGCATCTCTAGCGTGCCAAAAAAATGCAGTAAGTTAGGTGCACTTCCGCTTAAAACAAGTTCGAATCGTGCAGGTTCATCTACAGCATCTGCAAAACCAGAACTCTCAAAATGAACCAATCTTACTTCGGAAAGAGCAGGAGCTTCAACTAAAAACTTCCCCCAAGCTTCTTCGGAAAAATCGAGCTTGTTGTCCAAACGATCCCTTAGTCGTTCAAAGAAATCTTGCGTGGTGAATAGGGATTTCTGTTCGGATAGCAATTTTATTTTTGAATTGGACAAGCTGTATGCTTGCCTCCAGCGGTTCAGCGGTCGTAGATACAAATAAACCCCCATACAATAAAACCCTGCGAAGGACACAACAAGAAAAATTATATTTTTAGTTTTCATGCCGAAAGGGAAGAAATAGATTGAACTCTTTTATTGCCTCGGTTTGTGTTTTAAACGTTTGTACCTTAGCGGGATGAAAAGAATAAAGTCTGTGCAATGCTTCCAACCACAGCACAAAATCTTCTTGGTCATGGCTAACGCCTTTGAGTTTAAGCCTTAAAAAATCATTTGAAACACTAGATTGTAGGCGCTGTTCTACAAAAGAAACCTCTGTCAATTGAACGGATTTAGGAACGGTTAGCAATACACTATCCAAAAGGGGGGTGTATTTTTGTGTGGACTTTTGTTTGATCTTATCCCAGATTTCTTTTTGTTTTCCTAGATGCATTGTCAATGCGGTATTTTTATTTTTCAGCTGTTGCACTTCTGTAGTTAATTCGAGTACTGTTGCGGTAGTGGGAGTTAGAAAAAAAAATAGCCCACCCAGTAAAAGAAAAACAGCGCCTATTTTTATCGTCGCTACAGTCCCTTGGAGGGAAAAATGACATTGTGCCCAATTTTGGAGATGGATTTTTTGCTTTTCGGCAAAAAATTGAGGCGATAATCTTTGCGATTGAAACGCACAACGCACAGCAATGTTCCACTGCTTAAAAAGTTTAAAGGGACGCTGCTGAAGTACATCCACTAGCGCAGAAAAACCCAAAAGTGCTGTTGAGGGCAAATCAATACCTCCCAAGCTGTAGACTTCAACCAATTGTTTTTTATGCTGTTCCCATTGCACCAGACGATTTTTATGCTGTCGAAAGCGATGCCCTGTAATGGAAAACTGCGTAGGAAGGTTTTCCAGTAAGGCCATAATTGACTGAAAGCCGAGTGTAAAATAATGACTTCCTTTTAAGGCATTGTTTACAGTGTCTTCCCATTTTTGAAAATGGGTTTTTCTACATAAACTCACCCCATGGTCATTGTCAATTGCCCAGCATTCTTTTCGAGCTAATCCTGGAAATAAAGAGGCAAAATTCTGATCGGGATGTTCTCTAGAATACAGTGCATGAATAACACTGTCATCGTTTATTATCCACAAGAGAAACTTGGCTTTTGACAGTAGTGCTATCAAAGGATCCCACGCCAAGTTTTCGACATGACTCTTTAGGTCAAGAAGCTTTCCATTTAGGCGGTATACCGAACAATTAAAACGAGGAGCCTTGCTCTGACCAAAAGCTTCGATGACATAAATGCAAGTAGAAGAAAAAAACAGTTTCATATCATTGAATTAAAGTGGGTTGAATCAAAACGGTGAGTTTTCTTTTGGAACGGGAATAGGTTTTTTGAGAAAACAACCATTTAATCAATGGGACGCGGGCTAAAAACGGCACCCCTCTGCCAGCATCATTTTTGGTGTTTTGTTCCAAGCCTCCAAGAATCGCAATGTCTTTATTTCGCATACGAACGATAGAGCTAAACTCTCTAGATTCTATTCCTGGGGGTGCATCTTCAGCAATTCTAGTGTTATTGAATGCAGACTGCTGTACAAACAAGTCTAGCGTAACCCCATTATCTCCGGTTACATAGGGCTTAACACTCAGCGTAAGCCCGGCACTGATAGGAATGTAATTGGTGATTTCTGAGGTTTGAGGATTTTGAAAACCATAAAAATTTTGGGAGGTATAGGCATAGTAACTGGTTTCGCTGTTGGAAAAAACAGCCCTATGCCCATTTAGGGTAGCCATTTTTGGGGAAGACAATACTTTTACCGTCCCGCTTTCTTCCAAGGCTTTGAGCTGTAAGAAAAAGTTGGGTTGCAACTTCCCTAAGTTTAGGGCCGTTAACTGATTGTATCCGCCTAAAATTCGATTTACAGTAGTCGCACTCAACTGGTGATCCAAACCCGGGAACAAGGTCCCTTTATCCGTTACCGGGGCATCGCCTATGCCCCAAGAAATCCCTGTGTCTAACTCTGCTGTTTTATTGACTTCTATCAACATTACTTCAATGAGGATTACCGAAACAGGTTGGTCAATCGCATTGACAAAAGCACGAAAACGAGTCACTTTTTGGGCACTTCCCAATACCAACAACGCATTTAGTTCTTGATCTACTTGAATTTGCAACCCCTCTTGTAAAGCTTCAGGAATCAACTCCAACAAAGTCGTGGATTGGGTTGGTGTGGAGGGCATTTGAGAACGGGAAACATTGGAATTGGAATTACCCCCCGAGCTGTTGAATGTGTTATTGAAATCTTGACCCGTGTTGGGCAGCCTGAAATTATTTTGCAATGAAGTGCTTGCATTTGTGTTTTCCCGATAAGGATCTTTTAAAAGACTTACGGTGCGATGCTTGAGGATGATTTTTTCAACACTTCTAAGCAATATGTCATCTTGTGGTCCAAAAAAATACACATTGTTCTCTTTTTTAAACGTCATTCTATTGTTTAAATCCTTGCTTTCTGAAACAACTGGGTCCGCAGTAGTCTCGGGAAACAACAAAGGCAAGAGCTCGTCCAAAGACGTCGATGCCATTTTTAAATTCAAATGCCCTAAATCGTTTAAAGGAATGGACTGATACCAATCTACGTCTAGGCTATCCACTAGGGCTTCTATCAAGGGACCGATGGGATGATCTTTGGCATTGATGCTGAAATGGTGGCGATCTGCAAAGAGCTCAAAGGGAAGATCGGATGAAGATACTAGGCGAGAACGATTGTTGGATTGTTCTTTGGCTTCAAACAAAAAAAATCCCTCTTTCGAACGCTTTACCTCCATTTGATGCAAAGCTGCTAATTGTTTTAATGCGGTCTCTAGGGGCATGTCTTCTACAAAAAACTGCAATGAACGTTGCGCCAATTCTGGGGTAAATAGAAGATTAAAGGGCGACTGCCGAGTGATTTCTTTAAACACTTCTCCTAGGGCATGATTTTTAACGTCCAAACTAATTGCATCTGCATTTAAATCGTAAAAAACAAAAGGTTCTGGGGGAACGGCAGGCGGAATACTGTAAGGAGATACAAATACAATATTTCCAGTAATCGTAAGGGTAAGGGTATGGGTTTTGCAAAGAAAGAGCAAAAGATCATCCAGGCGAATGTCCGAAAACTGAGCCGTCATAAAACGGTTTTTCAAGCTGGGATCGAGGGTGATGTTTACAGCGTGTACCTTCGCTACGGCTTGCAAGAAATCTGCAATGGACAACTGCTCAAAATCCAACTCTACCTTCAATACCTGGCTGTAGTTGGGGTAAGCTTGGGTAAGGGAATCCAATTGGTTTTTGAGGTGACCAAGACGTTCCGTTTCTATAGCGGTCTGACCCCAAAGCAAGAAGCCTGAAAAAAAAGCAAAAAAAGCAAAGGGTATTCTCATGATTCAAAAGCGATTAATGGGTACACTTCTTCCAGGGATGTCTCCCCCTTTTCCAAGCATTTTAAGGCCTGATTTTTTAGCGTTTTATACGGATTTTCTTTTCTGTATTGGCGTGCTGACTGCTCTTTTTGAAAGGCCTTCAATACGGCGGCAGAAGTGGGCAAGAGTTCGTACAAGGCCATTCTACCGAGATATCCAGTATGATAGCATTGGGGACACCCCTTGGGTGCCCAAAGTATTTTTAAGGTTTTTGGAAAGGCAAACGAAGGGGGTAAATCCTTAAGCGGAGTTTTACAGTGAACACATAATTTACGAACCAAGCGTTGGGCGACACTCAGCCGTAGTGTTTCTGCGAGTATATAGGGTGGAATCCCCATATTTACCAAGCGACTAAAAATTCCCCAGGCCGAAGTTGTGTGAAGCGTAGCCAAAACCAGATGCCCGGTTTGGGCGGCACGCACTGCCATTTGCGCGGTGGCTTCATCACGAATTTCCCCCAGCATAATGACATCCGGGTCTTGCCGAAGAAACGTGCGCAAAGCCCGTGGAAAGCTAAGACCAATGGACGCTTTTAATTGCACTTGATTGATGCCGTCTAAAGTGTACTCAATGGGGTCTTCTATGGTGAGAATATGGCGCGTAGGATCGTTCAGGGACTGAAGCGTCGCGTAAAGGGTGGTGGTTTTTCCCGATCCGGTGGGTCCAGAAATAACGATGAGCCCTTGGGTGTTTTTTAGCGCATTTTGATAGTGCTTTAATTGAGATTTGGAAAACCCTACTTCTTTGATTTGCAGCAATTTTTTATGTTGACGCAAAAGACGTAAAACCAATTTTTCTCCATAAAGGGTAGGAAGCGAGGATACCCTGAGATCCAAGGTTTCGCTTTTATTTTTCCAACGAATACGCCCGTCTTGAGGCAAGCGCTTTTCGGCGATGTCCATTTGGGCTTTGATTTTAATCTTATTGATCAAGGTGGGGTATTCCTTTAGGGGAATATCAAAAAAGGCTTTGAGTTTTCCATCCAAGCGAAAACGAATTCGCGTGCGCGTTTCGTATACCTCAAAATGAATGTCGCTGCTGTCCAGGGAAAGAGCTAGGGATAGCATCTGTTCCAACACATCTGAAGTAGTATCTAGGGCATTGGTTTGCGCAGAATCATAAAAATGTTGGCTGAGTAGGGTTTGAAAAAGTTTTGAGTCGAGTCGTTTAAACGATAGTGGTGAACCAATGATCACTTCCCAAGCCTTGCGTTGGTGGATTGGCACTTCGCGATCAATATAACACAGCAAAGCTGTTGGCTGCTGTTCATAGGGAATGATTCTGTAGGTACGCACCTGCTGTGGACTAAGGCGCTGCGATAAGACGGGAAGACGATTTACTTTCATTCTAGGGGGAATAATTTTGGATAAAGATCCAGGGGAAAATAAAGATCATAAAGCATGACACAAGCAATGCCAAGAGCGAGGTAGCCAGCATAAGGCACTTTCTTTTGCTTTAGGAGTAGGCTAATGATCAGTGCCGCAAGGCTGATAAGACACCACAGCCCAAAAAAAACAATGGGCGGATACCCCAGGGCAAAAGCAAAAAGAAAGATCACATCCCCCACCCCCATGGCACGGTTTAAAAAATATCCAAATTTTCGATGGGCATAGGTGCCAAGAATTGACAAGGCTATGACCACACCGACCAGGTTAATGCAAGAATTGATTAGCATAGCATATATGCCTAGAGCCCAGTAATGCAGGCTCATCCAAAGGAAAGCCAATGGGAAAAACACAGGCAGTGGCAAGAAAAGGGAGGTACAATCGCGGTAAAAGACATAGAGCAACACAGCGATCAAAGTAAAGGTGAAAAGCACTACCATCAGTCCGCTAGAGTTTGACGGGCTTGCCCGTGTTCGTCAATTTCCCAACGGTTAAAGATCCCGTCTCCGTCAAAATCTACCACAGCAGTAGCAACGGCGATAAAAGTAGTGTGATTTGCTTCTAGGAGCTGATAGCTATAGTTGGCAGTCCCCCCGGAAGAAATAGGAACCGGCGGACTAAAATCCAAGGCACTCAAATCATCGGAATAACGGGCGTGAACAAAACGGTAGGTCTCTTGACTGTGGTAAAGGGCTTTCAGTTGTATCTGTGCCTCTACACTTTTGGCTTTCCCGATTAGGGGCATCAAATTGGGCAAGGCAATGAGCAATAATATTCCGATGATCGCTAGGACAATCAGCATTTCTTGCAGGCTAAATGCAGCAACTTTTTTCATGTAATTTGATTTGGGTAAATTCAAAGATACAACATCTTTTTGAAATTAAATAACTGATAATCAAGTATATATATAGTGAATAATTGGGTTAAATGTTGAGTTTTGTTTTGCAAAGTCTAAACTTCTTGTTACATTTCGACCGCCACCAAAATTTTAAACATTATGAAAACCTACTTAATCGTCCTGCTGGGATTGTGTCCTTTTTTCTTTTTTGGGCAAGAAGAAGTCAGCCCCCCTTCATTTTTTAGCGACGACATTCCCGTTGCGCCTTCTGCTGCTGCGCTTGCAAAATACGCCTTTGAACCGGTAAATTTATCTACGGGGCAACCCAGCATAGCAATACCATTGTGGAATGTAAAGGGCAGAGACTTGTCTTTACCAATCCAGTTAAGCTACCGCCCCGGCGTTAAAATAGAAGAAACTTCCCCCTACACAGGACATGGATGGAGCTTGCTAGCGGGTGGTATTATTACCCGTCAAATAAAGGGAGAGATTGATCCCGTCCCCAGATACAGGATAGGAACAGATTACATCACTCATGAAGAAGCCAAAGAAATTTATTCTGGACAATTAGATGCTGCACCAGATGTATTCAACTACAATTTTGGTTCTTACTCAGGACAATTTGTTTTTGAAGATGATCTTGAAACACCTTATTATTTAAAAAAGCAACGAAACTGGAATGTAGATTGGAACAATGAAAGCATTACAATTATTGTAGAGAATGGAACAAAATACATTTTTGACGAAACGGAAACGTCAAGCATTGAAATAGACGGTGGGACTGTTTTGGAAAACGAGGTCGTAACTGCTTGGCATTTATCAAAAATCATTTCGACAAAAGAAGAAGAGATTGACTTTGAATATACAACTGTAAATAACTTCCATTACCCTCAAAGAAAGACAAACTCGCTGATATTAAACCACTCTAAACAAAACAGTCAGTTTGTACCACAACCGGAAACAATAGTTCAATTTAATGTAAAAAGAATAGCCACTATTTCCCTTAGCAAAAAGGGGAGGCTTGTTGAAAAAGTAGTGTTTAGTAATCTTACTCTAAGAAAAGACATTATTGGAACAGGATATGCACTCAGCAGCATTGAAATTTTTGATGATAAACTACAAAAGCAAAAAGGGTTTGAAATAGAGATTCAAAACACAAACAACGAACGTCTTTTTTTAACTAAAATCCAAGAAATCTCGGGAGATGGTGCTATGCGACACACGCCCTACCAATTTAAGTATATTCTACCGGAAGATCTTCCTGAAAGATTAGAATACAAGTCTGATCATTGGGGATATTATAGCGCTGAAGGAACTGAATTCCCGTATAGTGAAGCTTATCCTTGGCGACAAGCAAAGACGAAAGCCACTACAATAGAGGCTACTTATGGCACACTGAGTCATGTTTATTACCCAACTGGAGGCTATGCAAAGTATAATTATGAGCTGAACCAATATGTGTCGGAGGGACAAACGAAGACGAATGGTGGGTTTCGTATTGCTTCTCAGGAACTATACGATAAGAAAAACAAGCTTCTTAGGCGTATGGAATACAACTATAACATACATGATGAAAATGGAAATATCTCATCTAACAGCAGCGGGTTAATCACAGAAGCCCCCTATTTGTTGATGGATTATAAAAAACTAATTAGTCCTAATCTCCTTCCTTACAGGTTTCTAGAATTAAAACAGCTTAAATCTGTTCCAAGCAATATTCATTTTTCAAGAGTGTATTACGCTCAAGTCGCAGAATACAGCAGTGGAAATGGATTCACCCTTCATCATTTTCACACAACCGATAGTGGGGAAACAGGGTATCGGATGTGGCTGGAAACCGTTCTAGATCCCGTAATTTGGGATAATGGCCTACAAATTCCCCAGCCTTTTGGCTATACTACGCGTTGGCCATATACAGGGAATTACCTACTTCCTTCATTGCTACATGAACCAGAGCGTATAGCAGTGTATCAAATAAAGGATGGAAAGCCCTTTTTAAGCAAAAGCATCCAATACAACTACGAAAAATTCTATAATGAACTTTATAAAACTGCACCTTACATGGCGTACAATATGTCTGCCACTGGAAGGGAAAGCATCTTGTTCGGCATAACTGCACTAGAGCGAGAATATTTTAAGCTTAAAAACACGATCGAAACACAGTATACAAGTGATGGAAATACGCTGAAAAAAACTACTGAATACAACTACCAGATTCCTCACTATCATTTTCCAACACAAATCACAATAAAAAATGACAGTATAAATCCATTAACTACAATTAAGAAATTTCCATACGCAATGGTCAAGGAAAGGAAAGACCCTAATGGACATTATCAGAAATTGTTAGACCAACATAGTATCAATACAGTCGTAAGCATTGAGAAGGCAATGAAAATTCAAAACACAGAAAAGCCTATTTCTACTCAAAAAACGGTCTACAAAGAAGAAAACGGTTTTGTGGTACCCCACAAAATCCAAACGGCCAAAGGCGGGTCTGCCTTGGAGGACCGTCATATTTTTGACCGCTATGACCGCTATGGCAATGTGGTGGAACAGCACACTGCTGGGGGTGCCCTGCATACGGTCATCCTTTGGGGCTATAATAGGCAGTACCCCATTGCCCGGATAGACAACGCTACCTATTTAGAGGTACAAACCGCCTTGGGCCTTGGCAGTGCCGAGCCCAACGAAAGCCATTTGCCCCGTATAGATGCGCTGCGCAACAGCCAAAAAAACTGGCAAATTACCACCTACGCACACCAGCCCCTGGTAGGTGTAACCAAAATCACCGCCCCCAATGGAATTAGTACCCACTATGAATACGACGACTTTAGCCGTCTAAAAACGGTACGCGACAAGGATTTAAAACGACTTGAAGAATACCATTACCATTATGCACAATAACGGAACCCAAACCCAGCCCTAACCTACCCAAATCTTATCGCTTATGAAACCGCTTAAACTTTTCCTCTGCTTTTTGCTATTGAGTACCCCCCTATTGGGTAAATATTCCAATGATACCCCCAAGGATTCTTATGACACAAGCCCCCACTCCTCTGCCGCAAGAAACGGTCGCTTTAACACCAATCACATTACTGCCTATGCTACTGTAAATGCAAACGGTGTGGCAACTGTACACGCCTATGGTGCAATTTTACAAAGTTATAACCCCAGGAGTTTTCCTACCGTAAGTCGTTCTACACGACGAAGAATCTATGTGCGTTTTACCGTACCCCCCGGGTACAGCAATAGTGGAAGAACCATTTACAGATCTTACACGACTTATCAAGCGGCCAATGTTAGTCCGGCCTTTCCTTTCTCTCGATTTAGTGCAAGCGTAGGTGTCAACAGCAGCGGAAACGTTCGGGTTAGTGGCAGCCATGTCAGGAGCTACTCGCCCCGTTCCTTTAGGACAGTAAACAGAACCACTCGACGTCGCGTACGGGTCAGCTTTCGGGTACCCGCGGGCTATAGCAATAGCGGAAGAACCTACACCAAAACAATCTATGCTTCACAACCCGCCAAAGCAAAACACAAGTACTCCTACAGTAGGTTTCGCGCAACTGCAAGCATAAGCAAAAGTGGAAGCGTACAGGTCAATGGCAACCATGTCAGGAGCTACTCGCCCCGTTCCTTTAGGACGGCAAACAGAAGCACTCGACGTCGCATACGGGTCAGCTTTCGGGTACCCGCGGGCTACAGCAATAGCGGAAGAACCTACACCAAATCAATCTATGCTACACAACCCGCCAATGTGTTGCCCACCTTTTCTTTGTCTCGATTTAGTGCATCCACAAATATCCTTACAAGCGGAGTCGTCCAAGTCAGTGGGGGGTATATCTATAGGCATACCCCTAGAAATTTTCCCACGGTTGACAAGGGTACCTACAGAACCGTACAAGTCATTTTTCAGGTTCCGTCGGGGTACAGCAACAGTGGAAATTTGCATGTCCGTAGCCTAAGAACCCTTCAACCCGCAAAGCCAAAACCCACATTTGACCGAAGCAGAGCCGTTGCAGTAGTGCGCATCAGTAAATTGGGACAGATCCGCACTCATGGATATTACATCCATAACCATAGCCCTGTAGACTATAGTCCTGTTCAAAACGCTATTTCTAGAAATGTAACCGTTCGATTTAAGGTGCCGAATGGCTACCGAGATTCTGGGACAATTTTTTCCAAAACCTATAGGGTAACCCAACCCGTTGGGCTGTATGCTTTTTATGTAGATCAGGATAGAGACGGCTATGGCAGTGGCGGGTTACGATGGGAAACGCAGCAACCCTCGGGTTATGCGGCAAACAACTTAGACCTGGACGACAATGACCCTGATGTCACCACAGTGCCAAAATACAACACCTCTAACATAAGCGTTACTGCTCTGGTCAATGCAGATGGCGCAGTAACGGCAGATGTATCCGGTGCAGGCTATAGTAGTCATGTTCCAGAGGACTATCCGGTTGTTGCTGATGACACCCCCAGAACAGTAGACGTTTTTTTCAACATCCCCCAAGGGTACATCAACAGTGGGGAACACTCTAGAAGGGTAACGGCTATACAAGCCCCCCCTGCGGTGGTAGACAGCGATAACGATGGTACGGCCGATTCTGAAGACCCTTGCCCCACTCAAGCCGGCCCGGTGAGCAACAATGGCTGTCCCGAAGAAAATCAAGAAGAAGATGAGGGTGCCCAAGAAGAAAACCCCAATGAAGCAAATCCCCAAACCTTGTGTACCGGTACCGCGCTAGGGCAATACAGCACCGCTAGCCCCAGCGACGACCAAAACTACATTCTTACGAAAAGTTACCAAGACACCAACGGCAGCAATGCCTTGTCGAGTATTCAATATTTGGATGGCCTCGGCCGCCCCGTACAAACGGTTGCGGTGGGTGCCGCGCCCAGCGGAGCAGATTTGGTTACGCAACTTGTCTATGATGCTTTTGGGCGACAAGACAAAACCTACCTCCCCACCCCCATGCAAGGGACCGCAGGCAGTTATCGCAGCGATATGGAAAGCAATGCGCAAAGCCACTATGGGGCAAATAACCCCTACAGTGAAACCGTCTATGAAGCCTCTCCCCTAAACCGAGTGATGGCCCAAAAAGCCCCGGGGGACTTTGCCAGTAGACCCATCAGGCAACACTATGGCAGCAATAGGGCGAATGAAGTAATCCGCTATGATGTGGCAGAGGATGGAACAATTACTCAAGACACCTATGCCCCAGGCACCCTCTACAAAAACGGCCTAGTGGACGAAAACGGCAACACTACCTATACCTATACCGACCTACAGGGGCAAGTGGTCCTTAAACGCGCCCCAGATACGGGCGAAGGAACCCACGACACCTACTACAGCTATGACGATTATGGCAACCTGCGCTATGTCTTACCCCCCGCGGCAGAGGGTGCTACAGATGCCACGACTCTAGCGCAACTTTGCTATCAATACCATTACGACGGGCGCAATCGCTTAATCAGCAAACAACTGCCTGGCAAAGGCGTAGAATACCTGGCCTATAATGCCCAAGATCTTTTGGTTCTGGTGCAAGACGCCAAAATGCGCGCTGATAATAAAGCTTTAAAAACGGTCTATGATGCTCACAATCGCGCAATTGAAACCGGCTTTATTGCTGCGACAGGTATCACCACACAAACCGCCTTAGCCGCCTTGATTGACAGCAGTATTAACCACTCGCTCACCAAACAACACTATGACGACTATACCGGACTAACCGCCATCACCGCTCCTACCCCCGGCGCTACCCATGGACTCCCTACCTGGAGTGAAACCAGGGTGCTGAATTCCTCTCATTGGGTAACCAGTGCAACAGGCTACGATGATAAAGGACGAGTGATTTGGACAGCAACCCACAACCCCAGTACAGGCATCACCGAAACCCAAACCCACCAGCTGGATTTTGTCGGGCGCATTACCCAAACCACCACCGCCCATACAAAAGGAAACACCAACCTCAGTTGGATAGACACCTATACCTATGACGTTAACGGCAGACAACTGACCCAAAAAAGAGCAATGAATGGGGAAACAGAAACCCTAAATGCACACTGTTACAACGACCTGGGACAGCTAGAGAAAAAAACCTTAGGCGGAGATTTACAGACAATAGATTATCAATACAATATCCGTGGCTGGTTGACACGCACCAATAACCCCAATGATTTGGGCAATGATCTATTTGCTTTCGCTCTGCACTACCTGCCCAATGGAAATATCAGTGCTATGGACTGGAATCATCGCGGAGAAACCAATCAGAGCTATGCGTATACTTACGATGCCCTTAACCGTATCAATGAAGCCCAGCACAACACAGGGAACTACAATGTCACAGGGATAACCTACGACAAGAACGGAAACATTCGTACCTTAGAACGCATGGGAGCATTGGACAACAATGCCCATATCTTCGGTAAAATGGATGACATGACCTACGGCTATAGTGGAAATCAATTGACTGGAATTGTGGAAATTGGATCAATTTCCAAAGGCTTTAAAGCCCGTAATGCAAGCTATGCTTATGACATTAACGGCAACATGACTGCTGACAGTGGTAAGGGCATTAATTCCATAAACTACAACCACCTAAATTTACCCGAGAGCATAGCCATCAGTAGATATACCATAGGCTATACTTATGATGCCTCTGGCGTGAAAATTAAGAAAATCGTTGACGGGCAATCCACAGAATACAGCGGAGCCACCGTGTACAAGGATAATAATTTAGAGTTTATCCACATGCCTGAAGGCTACATAGAACCACACAACAACGGTTACCGCTATGTGTACAGGCTAACAGACCATCTTGGTAATACCCGGGTGTCTTTCTTTAAAAATACCGTAACCGATGAAGTAGATGTTTTAGCCACCAATGACTACTACCCTTTTGGCCTGGAACATCAAAAGGCTGAGAACACGGCGAGGAGTAGTAATCTGGGGCAGAACTACAAGTACAATGGAGTAGAACTTGAAGCAAGTACAGGACTCTAT